>JAMOSA010000061.1 GCA_027063325.1 Campylobacteraceae bacterium | reverse complement strand
AAAAGAGCAACCAGCCGATGTTGATCTGGTTCTTCCTGTTCCAGACAGTGGTGTAGCTGCTGCTTTGGGATTTGCTCAGGGACTTGGAGTTGATTTTGAGATGGGAATAGTCAGAAATCACTATGTAGGCAGAACATTTATAGAGCCTACCCAGCAAATTAGAGATCTAAAAGTCAAACTAAAACTCTCTCCCATAAAGTATCTGATTAAAGACAAAAGAGTAGCCATAGTTGATGATTCACTTGTAAGAGGTACCACATCCAAAAGAATAGTAAGAATGCTCAGAAACGCAGGGGCAAAAGAGGTGCATATGCGTATAGCAGCACCAGAGATCAAATTCCCTTGCAGATATGGTATTGATACTCCAACAAAAACAGAACTTATATCAAACAGATATACACCCAAACAGATAGCAGAGTATATAGGAGCTGATTCTGTAGGATTTTTATCTATAGATGGACTTGTAGAATCTCTTGGCAAAGACAGAGACTACTCTCTTGTTAGCTTTGATGGTAACTATTTTGCCGGTGGATGTGCAGATTCTACAGATTGTAGAGGTATTTGAAATTGGCTACTAAATACAAAAGAGTATATACATTTGGCAGTTATCTAAGAGATAAATTTGGTACAAATGTATATAAAGTTCCTCTTGGACTCAGTGGATTTACATGCCCAAATATAGATGGTAGTGTGGCAAAAGGTGGTTGTACCTTTTGCCTAAATGACTCTTTTAGTCCAAATTTGGCTCAAAATGCACATAAAACATTTCTTAACCTTCAAAGCAAAGATAATCCTATACTAAATCTACAACTCTCACAAATGGATAGACAAATAAAATCCACACTGCCTAGATTAAAATACAATTACCATGCCAAAAAATTTTTGATATATTTTCAAGCTTTTACAAATACATACGCCCCATTTGATACACTCCAAAACCTCTACTCAAAAGCACTGGAGTATGAAGATGTAGTTGGATTGAGTATAGGCACAAGAAGTGATAGTATAACAGATGAAACTCTAAAATATCTGGTACAACTCTCAAAAACAAAAGAGATCTGGATAGAGTTTGGAATACAGTCTGTATATGATGAAACTTTACAAAAAATTAATCGTGGTCATGATGCAAAAAATATACAAGAAGCTATCAAAAGAGCAAAAGATATGGACTTGAATGTATGTGGACATTTGATTTTTGGATTGCCTGGTGAAAATCAGGATATGATGTTGCACTCTGCACAAAAAGCTTATGAGTGGGGTATAGATTCTGTAAAATATCACCCTTTGTATGTAGTCAAAAATACTCCACTTGCAAGAGATTACAAAAGAGGTGAATTTATCCCAATAACTCATACAGAGTATATAGATACACTTATAAAAGCTCTAAAGATAAAGCCTGATAATGTATCAGTACAAAGAGTTACAGCAGGTATAGATGATGATACACTTCTTGCTCCAAAATGGTGTGGATGGAGTAAAAATCAAATGATCAAACTTATAAACAGTTCATTAATGAAAGAGGGAATGATATATTAGATAAAATTAAAATATAGATAAGACAATATAAATTTTATATTGTCTGTAAATGAGGTATTAGTTAGCATCCTAGCTACACAATTTTATATCACTGCTTTATATATCATCGGGATAAAATAGTGTCTGTTCCTCCTCTGTAGCAATTGCAGGAATACCATCTATAGTATATGGAATCTCTTCTCCACTATTAAAACTTACCATAAGAGCATACTTCATATCTTTACATACAAATATTATTTTACCTTCCCCATATATTTTGCATATTACCTTCTCATCCTCTTTTGCATTCTCAAAATATGACATATTGTATCCTTTGTATATTATAATAGCTCTAAATATCTATATATAAAGATTATATCAAAAAAATTTTAATTTTCATATTCTAATATTTTTTAGCAGTAAGTAAAAATATACCATACTCACCACTTAGTTTTTTTACAGTATGTACTTTTTTATAATCAATATCACAAAACCCAGCATTTTTACATATATCAATCAATCTCTCTTTTTCAAATCCAAAATGATAGACACCCTCATTTCCATGAGAGTGAAATGAACCATCTTCTGGCATTAAGTCTGCAATAGCTATATATCCACCTTTTTTTAAAAAAGAGTAGAGTTTCTTAAAAAGTATCTCAAGATCTTTTATATGGTGCATTGTCATACTGCTTACAATCAAATCTATATCATTTAGTGTTATATCAATTATATCACTCTGTATAGTATCTATATTGGCATCTTTTGGTACTTTTGAGCGTAACTCTTTTAGCATTTTTGCCGAAGTATCAATGGCTATGGCTTTACCTGTATAAGGTAGCAGTTCTCTTAGCAACAATCCAGTTCCAGCACCCATATCAACTATTTTCATATTATTATCAAAAGGGATACTTTCATATATCGCTTTGGCTACATTTTTTGCCAAAATAACTCTTCTGTCTAATTTGTCCCACTCTTTGGCTCTATTATCAAAGTTCACTCTCTTTATCCTTTTGTATAAATGAGAATATTCCATCACTTGGCAAAGGTTCATCAAAATCTATTTTGCTTGGATCATACCCCAAAGCTTCCAATCTCTCTAAAATTGGTGGGTGAGAGTGATAAAATCTGGAATATAGAGGATCTGATTTTGGAAATGATTTATTTTCACCAACAAGCTTTAGTAACGCACTTATCAAGTTACTCTTGCCACCCTCTTTTGCTCCATACTCATCTGCTTCATACTCATTGTGTCTGCTGAGCATACTCATAACAGGAGTAAATACAAAAGAGGCTACCGGAAGCAACAGCATAATAGTAGCCAGTGTTATACCAGCTGTTGGTACTACTCCCATTTGCGTATAGAGTGATTGAGGTAAGT
>JAMOSA010000060.1 GCA_027063325.1 Campylobacteraceae bacterium | reverse complement strand
CTATTGTATATACCACAAAAAGAGATAGCTTTGCCTACTTTACACGACCATATCTAAGCTATAAACTAGCTATTATTACTTCTGAAGATAAACCGATAATTACAAATATAGATATCATATCAAACAAAACGATGGCAAGAAAAAAAGAGAGTGGTATTATAGATATACTCAAAAACAGATATCCAAACTTAACTGTAGTTGAAGCTGATTCCTATGAAGAGTCTTTCAAGATGGTACAAACTGGTCAAGCATATTTTACTGTAGCAACACTGCCTGTACTCTCTTATTATCAATATATGCATGGTCTTAAGAATCTCAAGGTAGCAGGATACCTGGATATCTCATATGATATATCAATTGCTATCAATAAAAATGATTATCTTTTATATAGTATTATAGATAAAACCCTGGCTACAATACCAAAAAGTACACTAAATATCATAAATGACAGATGGACTACTTTTAAAGTTATAAAAACAATTGATTATATGCTCATATTGAAAATTGTGCTTATTATGTTGCTGATTATATTTATTATCAGTGTAGCATATTTCAAACTGAAAAAGCTTCATGAACAAATAGATGAATTCAATAGAAACTTGGAAGAAAGGGTAATGGAAGAGGTTCAAAAAAATAGAAACAAAGATAAAATACTCTTATATCAAGACAGATTGGCAAAGATGGGAGAGATTATATCCATGATAGCTCATCAGTGGAGACAGCCTCTAAACAATATATCAATACTACATCAGATACTACAGTTAAAGTACACTAAAGGTACATTGGATGATGAATATATGGAGAAGTTCAAGAGAGATACCCACAGGCAGATTATGATGATGTCAGATACGATTGATCACTTCAGAGACTTTTTCAAACCGGAAAAGAAGATGCAAAAATTTAATTTGGCAGAGCTTATAGATGATATGGTATATATGCTAAAGCCGGTATTTAATAGTGAAGATATAGCATTGAGTATGGATATAGATCACACCATAGAGATAAAAGCATACAGAAATGAGTTGGGTCAGGCTATAATAAGTATTTTAAATAATGCAAAAGATGCACTCAAACTTACACACAAGCATGATAAGATGGTATGGCTTAGTGTATTCAAATTTGACAATAGAGTTATTATAAAAATAAGAGATAGTGCAGGTGGAATCCCAGATAATATAATAAATAGGCTATGTGAACCATACTTCTCTACTAAAGATAATAAAAATGGTACAGGAATAGGTTTGTATATGACTAAAATGATAATAGAAGAGCATATGCAGGGAAAATTGAAGTACTACAATCAGGATAATGGAGCAGTTTTTGAAATTATACTGCCATATAACAGATCCTAAATCTATACATTTTAACAATAATTACTTTGTATATTGGTGGAGGTGAGGGGAATCGAACCCCTGTCCTAAAGCAGCTAGGACTATGACTCTACATGCTTAGACGGTGTTGATAAATTTCGCTGAGTTTCGCTCAACACCCAAAGCTACACTCAACTAGCCCAAATTTTCATCGATGGGTTGGGCATACCATCGATATAGTCGTCAGACATGATACCTCAAAATCCGGCTAAGACGACATTACCGGCGAGGCAGCCCAAATAAGGGTTAAACTTACGCTACTTTTGCGTAAGCTGGGCGATAGTCTGTATTGTTTGCGTTTATTTTGTATGAGCCGTATAACGGAGTTGCTCAGTCCGACATGCACATAGCCCCGACTGCTCCAGTCGAAACCAAGTCACCCCCATATTGTGATATGAATCAACAGCAATATTATCAGCAAATTTTTTAATTGTCAAGTTTATAAGTGATTATTACAATTTATCTCCTGATTGCAATTTGCAACTTGCTCCCACTTTTATATTCTCAGCCTCTTCCACAAGTCCGTTTTTTAGGGCATCTATACCACATCTACCTATCATTGCAGCATTATCTGAACAGTACTCCATTTTGACTGTATGAAGTCTCTTGCCAAAAGTGTTGCACAAAGCATTAAAACTGCTTTTGATAGCTTTATTTGCTGCAGCTCCTCCGACAATTGCAAACTCTTTTATACTTTGTGTAGCAAATACCTTTTTACTCTTTTGTAACAGATGCTCTATAACTGCTTGTTGAAATGAGGCTGATATATCACACTTATCTTGATATGTGAGTTTCTCAACTCCACCAAGTCTTTCTATTTGTACTCTTACAGCATTTTTCAATCCTGAGAGTGAAAAGGCAATAAGAGGTGAGTTTCTAAGTGGTATTGGCATAGGATATTTTCTACTGTCTCCTTGAGTTGCCAACCTTTCAACTATTGGACCACCCGGATACCCCTCTCCCAGCATCTTTGCTACTTTATCAAAACTCTCTCCCACACTGTCATCCATACTTGTTGCCAATATATGCATATTATTTAGAGAATCTGCTCTAATCAACATGGTATGACCTCCGGATATTAGGAGTATCAACATAGGAAATTTTGTCTCTTTTTCAATAAAGAGTGAATATATATGCCCCTTTAGATGGTGAATGGGAATAATTGGAATGTTTTTGAGTACAGAGAGAGTTTTTGCCATCATTACACCCTCATTGAGTGTTACTGAAAGTCCCGGTTTTGTTGTAACTGCAACAGCTGATATATTTGGCAAATACTCTAAAACATTATCCAAAAGTTGAGGTAAAGCCACTGCATGTAGTCTGCTGGCAAGTTCTGGTACTACACCTCCATACTGTGAATGTTTATCCTCTTGTGAAAGTTTTTTATGAAATAGCAGTTTGTAGCTTTGTATATCAGTAACTGCAATAGAACTGTCATCACAACTTGATTCAATACTTAGCAACAGTGACATTTTTCTCCTTTTAATATCTCATTTTCTATCCAATTCCATTGACCATAACCACTCTCAATATTTATATGACCGGCTTCTTTTAATATCTTTAGAGGTACTCCCCAGCTTTTTGCCAAGTAGTCAGCTTCTGTTAAATCTATCCATGGATCATTATCTGAGACTACTACTATAGCCTCTTTGGCATTTAGTGATTTTGGTACCTTTATGGGGAAAAAACTGCTTAACATATCATGTTTTGTGTTCATACTCGGTGGTGCTACTATATAGAGTTTGTCAAGATATGGAGCTTTGTTGTCAAGCAATAGATGAAACCATACACTGTTTGCCAGTGAGTGGCATACTACTATATTGGGTTTAAAACTCTCAATATGATTTAAAATCTCTCTTTTCCAACGGTTTAGATGGGGAAAGTGTGGGTGTTGAATGAGAGGAAAAGATACAGTACCATAGCTACATGCAATTTTTGCAGATAGTATAGCTTGCCAGTGTGGATAGTCACTGCCTCCCCATCCATGTAAAATTAATACTCTCATCTTTGTTATTTTCTTGAAGAGTGCAATATATAGTTTCTTACTTCTGCATCAATTTCTGGTATATCACTCATTGATTCTGGAATCAATCTATGGAAGTGTTCATAAGCCTCTACTACCATATCACACAATCCAAAAAAGTTGCATTCACCTCTTTTAAACTTCTCAATAGCCATCTCATTTGCAGCATTTAGAACTACACCTCTTTTTGGATTCTCAAGAAGAGACTCTTTGATATTCCACAAAGGATATCTATCTGTTGTAATAGGCAAAAACTCTATACTTCCTATCTTTAGTAGATTTATATTTGATAAAATTTTCTCATTGACTTCTCCAAGAAGTGCAAATGCTATAGGTAACTCCATACTTATATCTGCAAAGTGTGCAGTAGTTGAACCATCTTTAAATTCAACCAAAGCATGTATTAGTGATTTTTTTTCTATATAGGCATCTATATCTGTTGTATCAAACAGCCATCTAGCCTCTAAGAGTTCAAAGAGTTTATTTGCCATTGTGGCACTATCAATAGTGATTTTATCACCCATACTCCAGTTTGGATGTTTTAGAGCATCTTTGTATGTAGCCTTTTCAATTTGAGAGATACTCATATCTCTAAAAGCACCTCCACTTGCAGTAATTATAAGTCTGTTTGTTTTACGACCATTTAGTAGATACCACAATCCAAAATGCTCACTATCAATTGGAGTAATTCTACTGGTATCTAAAAATGCTCCTGCAATTACAAGTGATTCTTTGTTTGCCAAAGCTACCTTTTTGCCAAGTAAAAGAGCATGTTTTGTAGGTTCTAAGCCACTATATCCTACAAGACTATTTACTACCATTTTGCTTTTGCTTCTTTCTATTACTTCCAAAATACCTTCAGGACCATAAAATACTCTGCCTTTAAATTCAACCTTTGAAGCTGTCTGCTCATCTGCTACAGCTACATATTTTGGTTTGTAGTGAGCTATTTGCCAATTAAGCAACTCTATATTTCTACCAGCAACTAGTGCTTCTATTTCGATATTGTATTTTTTGCAGATCTTTAAACTATTTGCACCTATTGAGCCTGTTGAGCCAAGCAGTACTATTGAATCTATCATATCTTTGTTTTTATAATCAATCATATTTTATGAACCTGTTATTTTTAACATAATATAGAGTGTAACTGATGCAAATATATAACCATCAATTCTATCTAGTATTCCGCCGTGTCCTGGCAGTATGTCTCCACTATCTTTTACTCCTGCTTCTCTTTTGAGCCAACTCTCAAACAGATCTCCAAATATTGAAGCAATTGATGTAAACAGAGCTATAAATATGGCATTTATAAATATATTAGAATCTCCTATCATTACTAGTGTTCCACCAAGTGAGCCTATTATGATACCACCTATTACACCCTCTTTTGTCTTTTTGGGTGAAGTTGGAGAAAATGGAGTTTTGCCAAACTTTTTACCTGTATAATAAGCACCTGTATCAGTTAAAGCCACAACTACAACTAGCCATAGAAGTGATAGCATATTGTACTCTCTAAAGAGCATCCAAGCATATACTATACCAATACCAGGATAGAGTATAGGTATAATTGATTTTGCTTCAAATAGATGTTTATAAGCTATCACTGCTCCCATAATTGCAATTGAAGCTATAAGCAAATCTGAAGGGTGAGGATAAAATGGAGTAAGTATCCATATAGATACAGGAAATATATACAATCTGTTATCATCTATTGATACAAGCTTTAAAGCCTCTTTGAATCCTACCATATATATGGTACCCAAAAACAACCATGTCAAAAAGCCGTTATTTGCCAAACCTACTGCACCAACTGCCAAGAGTATCACAACAGCTGTCTTGATTCTGTCACTATGCTCACTGATGTTTTTCATAAGTTACCCCAACTTTATACAGTTTTGGTGTATTATATCTTTATATTGGTAAAAGGATACAAAATTAACACTTTAATAATACTCAAAAGAGTCAGGAGGTGATGTTACGCAGATAAAGTTTTACTGCGTAGAAAGTATAAAGTCATTTTTAAGCTCATTTGGGTATAATACGCCCCCTAAAAGTGTTGTCTCGCCAAAGAGCGTTGCAGCGACCCCTGTTTATGACAGCGGAAGGGTACACTAATAGTGTATCAGAATGGGTTGGTTGCCCATCGCTTGTATAATTTTCCAATATAAAAGGTATTATGATGAAAAAAGGTATTCATCCAGAGTATATGGAGTGTAAAGTATCTTGTGCTTGTGGTAATCAGTTTGTGGTTCGTTCAAACAAGCCTGAAATGTCAATTGATATTTGTAATGAGTGCCATCCATTCTTTACAGGTTCTGAAAAGATTGTTGATGCCACAGGTCGTGTTGAGAAGTTTAAGAGCAAGTATAAACTCTCTTAATTTAAAGGAGGAGTACTACATTTATGTTTTGGTGTACTCCCCAATTTGATATATGCTTACATTAGTACCTACTCCAATAGGGAACTTAGAAGATATTACAATAAGAGCTTTAAAAGCTATTGAGTCTGCTTCACTTATATTATGTGAAGATACAAGAGTAACAAAGAGGCTTATTTATCTGTTATATCAGCGGAATATACTCTCAAAAGAACCAAAAGTACAACTTCTTTCCCTTCATGAACATAACTTTGAAAATAGAATTAAAGATATTAAGGATAGGTTACATAGTGAAAAAGTTCTCTATATGAGTGATGCTGGTATGCCTGCAATCTCAGATCCTGGTCAAAAACTTGTAGAGTATGCAATAGAAAATGGTATAGAGTATGATGTACTCCCTGGAGCTACTGCCTTGAGTGTAGCTTATGCCGCAAGTGGATTTGAGAGTGGAAAGTTTTGTTTTAAAGCATTTTTGCCACATCAAGGAAGTAGTAGAAGTTTGGCACTAGCAGAAGTACTCTCATCAAATATTGATATAATACTCTATGAATCACCACACAGATTATTAAAGTTACTAGAGTCTCTTGCTATTATGGTGCCACAAAGAGAACTCTTTTTGGCAAAAGAGCTTACAAAACAGTATCAACGCTACTATAGAGGCAATGCCATATATCTGTATGAGTTGCTAAAAGATACTACAATCAAGGGTGAATGGGTAGTGATAGTCAAAGGTAATACAGAGGTAGAACCATCTATGAGTTTGGCTGAAGTTATGACTTTGGACATCCCTCCAAAACCAAAAGCAAAAATCGTAGCAAAGCTAACTGGTAAATCTGTAAAAGAGTGTTATACTCTAATTCAAAACAGTAGCAAAATGTAGTTATAATCTATATAGTATAAAATTTTTTATATAGTAGCTGACTTCTATTAGAAAAAAAAGGGTAAAATCACCTATGATTATTTATGGAAAACAAGTTTGTATATATGCATTAAATCACCACAGTAGCAAGATACGCACAATATATCTCTCAAAAAGAGATCTGTTACCTAAAAATCTGTTTAGAGAGTTTGGTAGCAAAATAAAACTTATAGAAAACAGATGGGCTCAGAGTATGAGCAGAGGTGGTAACCATCAGGGTATTTTGATTGATATTGATGATATTGAATTTGTACCTTTTGATGAAGTAAAAAGTGGTGATTTTATACTGCTTTTGGATACTTTGACAGATGCAGGAAATATTGGTGCTATTATTCGTACAGCTTATGCTTTGGGAGTTGATAGTGTGGTAGTAACCGGTATTGGGTCACTAAATCTTGAAGCAGTTGCAAGAACAAGTGCCGGAGCATTGCTTGATATGCCAATAGCTTTAAGAAAAAACGGAGCTGATGCACTAAATGAGTTGAAGCAGTCAGGTTTCAGGGTATATGGTGCTTCAATGGAGGGTATTGAAGTGGAAAACAAGAGTTTTGCCAAAAAGAGAGTTTTGGTAGTCGGAAGTGAGGATAAAGGGTTGTCCAAAAAGGTAAAATCACATATAGATGAGATTGTTTCAATCACAATGCATCGCCCTTTTGATTCACTCAATGTGAGTGTGGCGACTGCTATAATATTACATAGGATGAGTTATGCAATTAAGTGAAATAGTAGAAGAGCATGATATATCAGAAATCAGTAAAAGAACAAGAATATCAGTAGAGAACCTTGAGTATCTATTGGATCATGATTGGGAACAGCTTAAAAAGGTTCAGGCATTAGGGTTTATAAATATCCTCGAAAGAGAGTATGGTATTGATCTTGGTGCTTTGCGTAGAGAGTGTAGAAACTATTATGAAGAGCATAACTTTGATGAAGATCAAAATATAGGTGTCCCAATAGCTCCTCCAGAAAAGAGTGAGAGTCTTATTGGAGCATTTTTGGGTAAGCTTGTGATGTTTGCAATACTTGGAGCAATGGGATATGGAGCATGGTACTTCTTCTTGGCAAACAATAAGGATTTGGAGAGTAATATCACCTTAACTCCTCCCAAAAAAGAGAGTTTTTATGACTCTATAGTCTCAATGACAGGCAAATGGTTTACACCAGCTTCAAAAGATATAAATAAAACAACCATAATTCCTGATGATACTACAGGTATGTGGGCAAAAGATATAGAAAAAAATAGCACAAAAACAAAAGTTGATACTAAAAAGGCAGATGTACCTAAGGTAGAGCAAAAAAAAGAGAACACCAAAAATACTGAAGATGAAGATGCCAATAAACTGGTAGAGAAGATTAAAGCTGAAGAGTTGAGTAAAGTAGAAGCCAAAAAAGAGACAAAAAAACAAGAAGATGAGATTCAAATTAGCAAAGAGAATATGGAAGTATTGAGGCTTACTGATATTATGCCAGAGATTGTAAGAGTAGATAAACCAACTGTTGAAATACCAAAGTTCCAAGAGCAAAAAGATACAACACCAAAAATAGAAAATAATATAAAAAATAATAAAGAGAGTAACCTTAAAAAAGAGGTCAAGGCAAAAAAAGAGAAGCCAAAAGAGGCACTTCAAACTCCACAAAAAGAGGAGATTAAAAAAGAAAAGACTAAAAAAGAGGAGGTCAAAAAACCTGTTGCAACAGAGGGTGGTATAGTTGTATTTAGACCTCTTAAGAAGGTGTGGGCAGGATATACAAATCTAAAAAATATGAAAAGAACAGCCCTTGTTACAAGAGCAGATATAAAGTTTGATACATCAAAGGGTGATTATATCCTAGCAACTGGTCATGGAGTATTACAATTTTTAAAAGATAATGAAGTATTACTCAAGATGAAAAATGGAAAGAGACACTTCTTTAGAATCAAAAATGGTACAGTTACAGAGATAAGTCATGAAGAGTTCCAAAAACTCAACAAAAGTAAGGTGTGGTAGATGTTTGATGAGATACAGTTTGAAAAGATAAATCGCCTTCCAAAGTATGTATTTGCTGTTGTAAATGAATTGAAAATGGCAGAAAGGAGAGCAGGTGCTGATGTAATAGATTTCTCTATGGGTAATCCTGATGGCAAAGCATTTGAACCTGTAATTGATAAACTCATTGAGACAGCCAAAAAACCTCATGTACACGGATATAGTGCAAGTAAGGGTATATATAAATTAAGACTTGCTATTTGTAATTGGTATCTAAGAAAGTATGATGTAGTACTAGATCCTGAACTTGAAGCAGTAGCTACAATGGGTAGCAAAGAGGGTTATGTACACTTGGTTCAAGCTATTGCAAATTCAGGTGATGTGGCAATAGTGCCAGATCCTACATACCCTATACACTCATACGCTTTTATACTTGCTGGTGCAAATGTAGAGAAGATGAAACTTACCTTTGATGAGAAGAGTTTTGAGGTAGATGAGGATAGATTCTTTGTAGATTTAGAACATGCTCTAAAAAACTCTGTACCAAAGCCCAAATTTTTGGTTGTCAACTTTCCACATAATCCAACAACAGCAACAGTTACTCTGGATTTTTATAAAAGACTTGTTGAGATAGCAAAAAGAGAGAGATTTTATATAATCAGTGATATTGCCTATGCTGATATTACCTATGAAGGGTATAAAACACCATCGATTTTACAAGTAGATGGTGCAAAAGATGTAGCTGTAGAGAGTTTTACATTATCCAAAAGCTATAATATGGCTGGTTGGAGAGTAGGATTTATAGTTGGAAACAAAAAACTGGTTGGAGCATTACAAAAGATCAAATCCTGGCTTGATTATGGTATGTTTACGCCTATTCAGGTAGCATCTACAGTAGCACTTGATGAGTATGAGCATCTGGTAGAAGAGATAGTGGTACCAAAATATAGAAGAAGAAGAGATGTATTGATAGAGGCTTTTGGCAAAGCGGGTTGGGATGTAGGTACTCCAAAAGCATCTATGTTTATATGGGCAAAGATTCCAAAAGAAGCAAGAGAGATGGGTTCATTGGAGTTTTCTAAAGAGTTGTTACTAAAAGCCCAGGTAGCAGTAAGTCCTGGTATTGGATTTGGTGAGTATGGTGATGAGTATGTAAGAATTGCACTCATTGAAAATGAAAAACGCATAAGACAAGCTGCAAAAAATATCAAAAAGTATCTTGCAACTTTGCAAAAGGAGAATCAGTAATGATAAAAGTAGGGATATTGGGTGTTGGTACAGTAGGTACAAGTGTAGCTAGAATATTGATAGAAAACAGTGATATTATAGAGGCTCGTGCAGGTAAAAAGATAGTACCAATACTTGGTGCAGTAAAAAATATAGATAAAAAAAGAGATATTGATATAGCACTTACCGATAATCCTTATGATATTATAAATAATGATGATATAGATATAGTAGTAGAGCTTATGGGTGGAGTGGAAGAGCCATATATATTGGTAAAAAAAGCTTTACAAAATGGCAAAGCTGTTGTTACTGCCAATAAAGCACTACTTGCATATCACAGATATGAATTGCAAGAGATTGCAAAAGATACACCTTTGTTATATGAAGCGAGTGTAGCAGGTGGCATACCGATAATTGGAGCATTAAGAAATGGTTTGAGTGCTAATCATATAGAGAGTATCAAAGGTATTATGAATGGTACATGCAACTATATGCTGACAAAAATGATAAAAGAGGGTGTTAGGTATGATGATGTACTCAAAGAGGCTCAAGAGTTGGGATATGCAGAGGCTGATCCAACATTTGATGTAGGTGGTTTTGATGCTGCTCACAAACTGCTTATATTAGGCTCTATTGCATATGGTATAGATGCAAAACCAGAAGATATAGTAATAGATGGGATTGAGAATATTACTCAAACTGACGTAGAGTTTGCCCAAGAGTTTGGTTATGAGATTAAATTGCTAGGAATTGCAAAAAAGGTTGATAGTGGTGTAGAGATGAGGGTACACGCTACACTTATACCAGCTTCTAGTATGATAGCCAAAGTTGATGGAGTAATGAATGCAGTATCAGTTGTAGGTGATAGTGTTGGAGAGACTATGTTTTATGGTCCAGGTGCTGGTGGAGATGCAACTGCTAGTGCAGTAATCGCAGATATTGTAGATATTGTCAGAGGCAATAGTGGTCCAATGCTTGGATATAAAAAGGGGCTTGAGAGTGGATTGAAGCTACTGCCAAAAGATGAAATATCTTCTCAATACTATTTAAAAATAAAAGTCAAAGATAAACCAGGAGTTTTAGCTTCTGTTGCTTCTACAATGGGAGAGTATGGTATATCTATAGAATCTATGTTGCAAAAACCATCAAGATACAAAGATAGAGTAAGACTACTCTTTACTACCCACTTATGTAAAGAGAAAAAGATGTTAAAGGCTATCAAAGCTCTAAGAGGATTAGAGTCTGTAGATGATAATATCACTATGATTCGTATAGAAAAATAAGGGAGTCTTATGGCAAAGAGTAAAGAGCATTACTTTGATATATCGGCAAAGCTTGATATGATGGAGATGAAAAATGCCATTATCCAAGCCCAAAAAGAGATAGCAACGAGATTCGATTTCAAGGGAATAAAGGCTGAAATTGATCTGAATGAAAAGTCAAAGATACTCTCTTTGTCAAGTTCGAGTGATAGTAAAATTGATGCACTAAAAGATATTGTAATCTCCAAAATGATCAAAAGAGGATTATCACCAAAATCTCTTGAAGAGATAAAGAGTGAGGGAATCAGTGGTGGTAATATAAAAGTAATTTATAAAATAGTAGATTCCATTGAAAAAGATGAAGCCAAACAGATAGTAAAAGCAATCAAGGATCTTAGACTTAAAGTAACACCCTCAATTCAAGGTGATGAGATTAGAGTAAGTGGTAAAAAGATAGATGATCTCCAAAAGGTAATAAGTGAGATTAGAAAGCTGGAGTTAAAAGCGCCACTTGTATTTGGTAACTTCAAATAGGAGTATTGATGCAACATTTAGTAGATACAGACAATCTCTCAGATAAACAATTAGAAGCTGTTATGCAAGATGCTAAATCTTTCAAAAAACAACTTCCGCCTCCTCTACTTGAAAATCATTTGATTATGACGCTCTTTTTTGAAAATTCTACAAGAACAAGAAGTTCATTTGAAGTAGCTGCCAAGAGACTAGGAGCTCATATTGTACATCTTGATCCTGCAAAGAGTTCTACCAAAAAGGGAGAAACACTTGAGGATACATTTGCAAACTTGTGTGCTATGGAGCCAGATGGTGTAATTATAAGACACAGCAGTAATGAGACTCCCAAAATACTTGCTGATATGGATTTGACTCCGGTTATTAATGCTGGAGCTGGTAATTATGCTCACCCTACACAGGCACTTTTGGATCTCTTTACTCTACGAGAGTTTTTTGAAGATGATATAAAGGGACTTAGAGTTGCAATAGTAGGTGATATTATAAATTCAAGAGTAGCCTCTAGTGATATAAGGCTATTTAAGAGGGTAGGTATAGATGTATCTTTGGTAGCTCCAAAACCATTTATGCCAGATATAGATTTGCCAAAATATGAGCGTATTGAAGATATTATAGATAAAGTTGATGTTATTATGAGTTTAAGAGCTCAACTTGAGAGACATAAAAAACCCATATTTGATGATTATGAAGAGTATGCAAAACACTATTGTATAACAGAAGAGTTATTAGAAGATAGAGGTATATTGGTAATGCATCCTGGACCTGTAATGAGAAATATAGATATATCTGATGATATATTAGATGATCCACGCTCTATGGTATTAGACCAGGTAAAAAATGGTGTATATATTCGTATGGCAGTATTGAAACTTCTTTTGTTGGATAATTAAGAGTGCATACTTTGCCGTGGATGGGACGGCAAGAGGGGTTTGAGTATATAAACCACCTTGGAGCTGTATCAAAATCCTTCTGCTTTCTCATATCTTATGACAAATCAAAGATATATGCTTCAAGCTTGGAAAAGTGCAGTAATAAATTGCACTTCTGTATTGATACTGCCAGTAGTTACAACTCTACAACTACTGCTATAAAAAAAGTTTCTGTTGGATATCTGGAGTATCTTGAGAAATTCAATATAGTAACAGAGCATATCAAAGCGGGTGATACATATCTGCTCAACCTTACACAGCCAACTACTATATATACAACTCTGTCACTCAAAGAGATATATCAGTATGCAAAAGCAAAATATAGAGTAATGGTAGAAGATATGTTTGTATCATTCTCTCCAGAGACATTTATAGAGATAGATAATGGTATCATCTCAACACATCCAATGAAAGGTACTATTGATGCTTCTTTACCAAATGCCAAAGAGATAATCTTAAACAATCAAAAAGAGTTTGCAGAGCATACAATGATAGTTGATTTGATGAGAAATGATTTGAATATGGTAGCAGGTGGTACAAGAGTTGAAGATTTTAGATATATAGATAAAATTCATGCAGGAGATAAAGAGTTGTTACAGGTTAGCTCCAAAATAACTGCCTCTTTGCCACAAAATTGGAGAAGTAGATTAGGTGATATATTAGATACCATAACTCCAGCAGGTTCTATCACAGGTACTCCAAAACGAAAAAGTATAGAGATAATTAAGAGTGTTGAAGGGTATGAGAGGGGATTTTATACAGGTATATTTGGAATTTGTAAAGAAAATCAGGTAATATCAACTGTGCTTATTAGATATATAGAGCAAACGAGTAGAGGTTTTGTATATAAAAGTGGTGGAGGTATAACAATAGATAGTAATCCCAAAACAGAATATAAAGAGTTGATTGATAAAATCTATATACCACACTGATATGCTCAAAAACTACCATATTTTAAAAAGTTTAATTTAAGAAAATATAAGTATCATTTCAGAAATGATTATTATTATCAAAATAAGGATAAAATATGGAGATCCAAAAAATTAAAGTTTTAATGGTGGGACAGCCAAATGTAGGTAAGAGTTCACTTATTAATGCTATATCCAATGCAAAGCTCCATGTAGGTAACTTTGCTGGTGTTACAGTAGAAAAGATGGAGGTGGTTACAAGATATTGTGATGAAAGTGGATGTTGTGAATATGAGATAGATATAGTTGATTTACCAGGAGCATACTCACTAAATGACTTTACAATGGAAGAGAAGGTTACCAAAGAGTATTTGCTAAATGAAGAGTATGATTTGATTATAAATGTAGTTGACTCTACACATCTGCAAAGGAATCTACTTCTTACAGCTGAACTTATGGAACTTGGTAAAAAGATGATAGTAGTACTCAATATGATAGATGAAGCAAGAGCAGAAGGAATAGAGATAAATACAAAGCAGTTATCAAAAATTCTTGCAGTTCCTGTAATTGCTACGAGTGCAAAAACAAAAGAGGGTATTGAAGATCTAATGAAAGCTATTGTCTCTGTATATAAACAGACTCAGACAAATTCAAAAATTATATATAGTGATTTTATAGAAGAGGAGATTGAAAAACTTGTAAAATTTTTCCAAGAGAAGGGATACAAGAGTGATATACCATATAGACATTTGGCTATAAGATTACTCAAAGAGGATACCCAGATATATAAAAAGATGCATGAAGATCCTATATGGATAGAGCTTTTACCTCTGTTAAGAGAGGCTTTGGAGCATATATATTTGCATACAGGCAAAAAAAATATATCAGAGATTTTTGCAGATGAGCATTTTGCATTTGCAAAAGGTGCAAAGATGGAGGTAATTGCTACTAAAAACCAAAGAGCAAAAAATATTACACAAAAGATAGATAATCTCTTGATTAATAAGTATTTAGGTATTCCTATATTTCTATTTTTGATGTGGGGATTATTTAATCTAACATTTACTCTTGGTGCTATACCTATGGATTATATAGATGGATTTTTTGGATATTTGGCAGAGGAGACTAAAGCACTTTTGGGTGAAGGTGAATTAGCATCTTTGATCTCTGATGGTATTATAGGGGGAGTTGGTGCAGTAGTACTGTTTTTACCCAATATTATAATACTATTTTTAGGAATTGCACTACTTGAGACTACTGGGTATATGGCTAGAGTTGCATTTTTGCTTGATGGATTTTTTCACAAATTTGGATTACATGGCAAGAGTTTTATACCACTAGTAACAGGATTTGGCTGTACAGTACCAGCATATATGGCAACCAGGACTCTAAAGAGCAAGAGTGACAGGATGATTACTCTGTTTATACTTGGTTTTATGAGTTGTAGTGCAAGAATACCAATATATGTACTCTTTGCAGGAGCATTTTTTGCTACAAAAGATGCTGGTAATATACTCTTTCTTATATATGTTATAGGTGCTTTGCTTGGTCTTGTAATGGCAAAAATATTGAGAGTATTTGTATTCAAAGGTGAAGATGACCCATTTGTAATGGAGATGCCAAAGTATAGAATGCCATCATTAAAGCTTATATATCATGTAGTTTATGGACAAGCTAAAGATTATCTTAGTAAAGCTGGTACATTTATATTAGTGGCTTCTGCACTGGTTTGGTTTGCAAGTAACTATCCAAAGCAACCAAATATTGAAAGTAGATACAATCAACTTATAACTCAAACTCAAGATAAAAATAGACAAGATCAATTAAGAGCAGAGCTAAGTAGTAAATTATTAGAAGAGAGCTATTTAGGTAAAATTGGAAAATTTACAGAGCCTTTTTTTGCACCACTTGGGTTTGATTGGAAATTAGGAGTTGCCTTAGAGACTGGACTTGCCGCAAAAGAGGTTGTAGTATCAACTTTGGGTGTATTATATTCACTAGGTGAAGAGGTTACAGAAGATAGCAAATCTTTACAACAAAAACTAAAAGAGAATTTAACTCTTCCTGTAGCATTGGCATTTATTGTATTTGTAATGGTGTATATTCCTTGTTTTGCTTCGATGGCTGTATTTGTAAGAGAGGCTGGAGGTTGGAGATATTTGGGATATCTTTTTATAATGACAACATCAGTAGCGTGGATATTAAGTTTTATTACATATAATCTCACAAGAGTTTTGGTTTAGGAGCAAAATAATGTTATTAACAGATTTAGATATAGGTAAAGAGGCTATTATTACAGCAATAGAAGCAGAAGAGGAGTTAAAAAATAGATTATACTCATTTGGTATTATACCAAATGAAAAAATTAAGGTAATGAGCCATTCAATAGGTAAAAGTACAATCGAGATAGATGTTGATGGTACTTTGATAGCATTAAGAAAAGATGAAGCTGACAAGATTGAAGTCTCAGAGGTAAAGTAGCGATTGTAAATATAAAAACCTTAGCTAAGCTTTTAGCTGAGGTTTCTTGAAAGTCTATTTATCTATCAAAAATATCTCTATATCAAACTCTTTTGAGACTTTTTGGAGTCTTTTTATATATCGTTTGTCTCTTTTGCCCACTATCAAACCAACTGCTGGTTTTTTACCTGTCATCAATGAGTAGTAGAGTGCCTGACCAATACCCTCTGCCCACTTTTTAGCCCAATCAACCTCTATTGCATACTCATTGGTCAAGCAATCTACTCTGGTTTTATCCTTGAGTCTATACTCCATTTTGCCACCTAATTCTCTACAGAGTTTTGTCTGGTAGTATTTCTCATTATGTTTTTTACCTTTTGGAGGTAGAGTGGTAGTAGTTGTAGATGTAAACCAGTATATTACAGATATCACTATTGCGATATAAAATTTAAAAAGAAA
>JAMOSA010000059.1 GCA_027063325.1 Campylobacteraceae bacterium | reverse complement strand
TCATAATACCAGAGTGTCCACCAGGCAGATTTGATACAGATACCCTGTAACCATATCCCCTGACCTGCTCCAAAGTGGTATCAAGCGAAGCTACCACATCACAGCCACCGGCACAACCTATATATACTACACCCTCCTCTTCTGTATCGAGATTTAGCATATATTGGCTATTTAGAGAAAACTCCAAAGCTTTTGCACCTACTAAACCTACCTCTTCATCTGATGTAAATAGATACTCAAGCTCATAACCACTCTCAATCAGTGCTAACATCATAGCTACACCTATACCATTATCAGCCCCCAAAGATGACTCTTTGGCACTAAGCCAATTATCTTCATACTTCAGTTTAATATCCGGAGCTTTTCCGACACAAACCATATCATAGTGAGATTGCAAAGATATTTTTGGTTTGCCTGTATAAGCTAATATATTACCTGCTCTATCAACCTCTACCATATATCCACATCTTTTGGCAAAATCTACTATATACTCAGCCAACTTTTGAGCTTTGAAGCTACAATGCTCTATAGATACAATCTCTTCAAATATCTCTATAACTCTACTTGACACAAAAACTCCTTACTAATTCTATATCTATGTTAAATATAGCATATAACAAAACCTTATATACTTTAAAATATTTTAAGCTTTTATAAATAAGAGAATTGAATTAGCTTTAGATAAAAGGTTTGTTTTTTGGGATATAATCAATAAAGTTTATAATCACTTTAATTTTGATACACCTCACAGCAGAATCTATCTGCTGAATGGTACTTTTATGAGTGGTAGTTTGGAGACTCTTTTGTAATGGTTACATCGTGTACATGAGACTCTTTCAATCCTGCACTGGTAATCTCTACAAATTCGGCTTTTTGCCATAGTGTTGGTATATCTTTGGATCCACAATATCCCATAGATGAGCGTAATCCTCCTGTCATTTGATGGATTACATCAGCAATCTTTCCTCTATATGGTACTCTTCCTTCTATACCCTCTGGTACTAGTTTGTCTGCTGCTGTACCCTCTTGGAAGTATCTATCTGTACTACCTTTGGTCATAGCACCTATGCTTCCCATTCCTCTATACTCTTTAAATTGTCTGCCATTATATATAATCATCTCACCTGGTGCTTCATATGTACCTGCCAAAGCAGATCCAAGCATCACCGAAGAGGCTCCAACAGCCAAAGCTTTGGCAACATCACCTGAGTATTTGATACCACCATCTGCAATTACTGGAACACCTTGAGGATTGGCTACTTGGGCTACTTCATCTATAGCACTAATTTGTGGTACTCCAACTCCTGCTACAATTCTGGTAGTACATATTGAACCAGGTCCTATACCTACCTTTACTGCATCTGCTCCTGCATCTATCAGATCTTGAGCAGCCTTGCCAGTAGCTATATTACCTGCAATTACATCTATATCAAGTTCGGATTTGATAGCCTTTAGTGTATCTATAATGCCTTGTGAGTGTCCATGGGCAGAATCTAATACTATTACATCTACTCCAGCTTCTACCAATGCTTTTGCTCTGTCAATCTGCCCTACTCCAATGGCTGCACCTACTCTTAGTCTGCCAAACTCATCTTTGTTTGCATTTGGATACTGCTCTTTTTTCTCTATATCTTTGATTGTAATCAATCCCTTTAGATAGCCATCATCATCTACAATAGGTAATTTCTCAATCTTGTGTTTATGCAAAATTTTTGCCGCTTCTTCTAATGATATGCCTTTGTTTGCTGTAACTAACGGAGTAGGAGTCATTACATCTTTGACCTGTATAGATTTGTCTGTAATAAATCTCATATCCCTGTTTGTAATGATACCAATAAGCTTTTTGTAATCATCTACTACAGGAACCCCAGATATTCTATACTCTGCCATCATACTGTCAGCTTCGGCAACAGTAGCATCAGGATTTATATAGATAGGATCTATTATGATACCACTCTCACTCTTTTTTACCTTTTTTACCTCAAAAGCTTGAGAGGCTACATCCATATTTTTGTGTATTATTCCTATACCTCCAAGTCTTGCCATAGCAATAGCAGCTTTATGCTCTGTGACTGTATCCATAGCTGCAGATACTATAGGTACATTTAAACCTACCCTCTTTGTTAGTTTACTGCTGAGTGATACCTCTTTTGGTAAAACTGTGGAGTGCTGAGGCACAAGCAAAACATCTTCAAATGTCAATGCTCTCATCTTTATATTCATTAGGCATCCTTTCTGGTATAGTTAAGAGTTCTCTCCATAGACAAAGCACCATCAAACAGGGTCTCTTCATCAAACGCTTTTCCTATCAATTGCAATCCTACTGGCATACCTTCACTATTGTTAGTTACTGGTAAACTAATAGCCGGTAATCCTATGAGATTGATTGCTATTGTGTACATATCACTTTTGTACATCTTGAGAGGATCATGTATAGATCCCAGTTTTGGAGCTACTGAGGGAGCTACTGGTGAGAGTATCAAATCTACTTCATCAAAGAGTTCCATAAACTCCTTTTTTATCAGATGTCTTACCTTTTGGGCTTTTAGGTAGTAAGCATCATAATATCCAGAAGAGAGTACAAAGTTACCTAAAAGTATTCTTCTTTTTACCTCTTCACCAAAGCCTTCACTTCTAGTTCTAAAGTATAAATCTTCTAAATTTTTGGGGTCTTTACATCTTCTGCCATATCTTATACCATCATATCTTGCCAAATTGGTAGCAGCTTCGGCGGTAGCTACTATATAGTATGTGGCTATATCATATTTGGTATTTGACAACTCTTTGTGTATTATAGTATGTCCTGCACTCTTTAGAGCCTCTATGGCTTCTTGGTGAGCCTTTTGTACATCACTGTCTGCTTGTGATATATAGTTATCAATTACTGCTATTTTTAGTTTTCTATCTGGATTTATATTGCCATATATGGGCCTTTTTTCAAAC
>JAMOSA010000058.1 GCA_027063325.1 Campylobacteraceae bacterium | reverse complement strand
TATCCCCATTTGAGCATGGCTCCAAAGTCCATACTGATATTATGAAAACACAAGCTTTAAAACAGGCACTTAATATGGGTAGGTATGATGCTGTTATAGGTGGAGCCAGAAGAGATGAAGAAAAGAGTAGAGCAAAAGAGAGAATTTTTTCATTTAGAGACAAACAACATAGATGGGATCCCAAAAATCAAAGACCAGAGCTTTGGAATTTGTATAATACCCGCATAAACAAAGGTGAGAGTGTAAGAGTATTTCCACTATCAAACTGGACAGAGCTTGATATTTGGCAGTATATCTATCTTGAGAATATTCCTATACCATCACTATATATAGCAAAAGAGAGAGAAGTAGTTCCCTATGAGGGTGCTTTGATAATGGTAGATGATGATAGAGTACCAAAAGAACTCAAAGAAAAAGCAGTTAAAAAAATGGTTAGATTTAGAACACTTGGATGTTATCCGCTAACTGGTGCTATTGAATCTTCAGCCAATACTCTGCCTAAAATTATTCAAGAGATGCTTTTAAGCAGTAGCAGTGAGAGAGAGGGTAGATTAATAGATAAAGATCAAGAAGGATCAATGGAGAAAAAGAAGATAGAGGGGTACTTTTAATGTTGGCAAGTGATAATATTATAGATTACCTCAAAGAGCATGAAAATAAAAAACTATTGAGATTTTTAACTTGTGGTAGTGTAGATGATGGTAAAAGTACACTTATTGGAAGGCTTTTATATGATACTAAAATGATCTTTGAAGATCAACTATTAGCTGCTGAGAGTGAGAGTAGAAAGTATGGTACTACTGGCAAGAGGTTGGATTTGGCTCTGCTTGTTGATGGGCTTCAGAGTGAAAGAGAGCAAGGAATTACAATTGATGTGGCATATCGCTTTTTTACTACCCAAAAGAGAAAATATATCATAGCTGATACTCCAGGTCATGAGCAATATACTAGAAATATGGTAACAGGAGCATCAACTGCTGATGTGGCTGTAATACTTATAGATGCAAGAAAAGGTATATTGACCCAAACAAGAAGACACAGTTATATAGTATCTTTGCTTGGAATCAAACATATCATAGTAGCAATAAACAAGATGGATTTGGTTGATTACTCCAAAGAGGTTTTTGAAAAGATTAGCCAAGAGTATGCTTCTTTGGCAAAAGAGCTTGAGATAGAAAATGTCTATTATATACCAATGAGTGCATTAGAGGGTGATAATGTAGTAAATTATACTACCAAAATGGATTGGTATAGTGGCAAGACTCTACTTGAACTTTTAGATAGTATAGATATTTGGAGTGAACAAAAAGCAGAGGATTTTAGATTTCCGGTTCAGTATGTAAATAGACCAAATTTAAATTTTAGAGGATATTGTGGAACAGTAGCTTCTGGCAGGGTTTGTGTAGGAGATGATATTACAGTATTACCCTCTGGCGTTACTACCAAAGTAGAATCTATTATAGATGCTGGTGATATTACAGAACAAAATTCCAAAGTAACTACAAAAGAAGCTATTTCTCCTATGGCAATTACCATTACAACTACTGATGAGGTTGATATAAGTAGAGGTGATATGATAGTTCACTCCCATACAATGCCAAGAGTTTCAAATAAGCTAAAAGTTATGATTGTTTGGATGGGTGAAGAGCCCATGAGAGTAGAGCAAGATTATGATATAAAGTGGACTACTTCAATGCTAAGTGGGTATATAGAGAAGATTAATTATAAAGTTGATATAAATAGTTATGAGAGAGTACAAGTAGATGAGTTGAAATTAAATGATATAGCCTCTTGTAGAGTAATACTAAATAGACCAATAGCAGCAGATCCATACAAGAAAAACAGAGCAACAGGTAGTTTTATAATTATCGACAGAGTTACAAATAATACTGTTGGAGCTGGTATGATAGTAGATGTAGCCAGAAGAGATCAAGATAAACTTCCAGATCCAAACAGGGAATATACATTGGCTGAGAGAGAGTTGAATGCCTGGATTAGAAAGCACTACCCTGAGTGGGGTTGTAGGAAAATATAGGTATGTACAAAGAGACAAATTTACGCTCTATTGCAAAAGGAGTTAGCTGGAGAGTTGTTGCAACTACAACTACCATTATAATAGTTTATGTATTTTTTGGCAGACTGGATTTGGCAATTGCAGCTGGGGTTATAGAGACTATCTTAAAGGTAGCTCTATATTGGTTGCATGAGAAAGTATGGCAGAGGATTCATTGGGGCAAAGAGAAGATAGAACCATTTAATTTGTGGTTTACCGGTTTGCCACTCTCTGGCAAAACAACTATTGCAGATTTGGTATATGAAAAACTCAAAAAAGAGCATATTCCATTAGAAAGAATTGACTCCAAAGATGTTAGAGAGTTAATTCCAAATGTTGGATTTAGCAGGGAAGAGCGAAATAGACATATGAAAAGACTTGGTCATTTGATCCAAACTCTTCAAAAAAACTCTATATCTACAATAGCTTCATTTGTATCTCCATACAAAGAGTCAAGAAAAACTATCAGAGAGATGGTCAAAAATAATATTGTGGTATATGTAAAAGCAGATATTCAAAGTTGCAAAAAAAGAGATTACAAGGGTGTATATGAAAAAGCAGAAAGAGGAGAGCTTAAAAACTTCTCTGGAGTTAATGATGTATATGAAGAGCCAAAACATGCAGAGATTGTAATTGATACTGATAAACTCTCTCCTCAAGAGGCAGCAGATATTATAGTAAAGTATGTAAAGAGGAATTATATAAAAAGATGAGTAGTAATCTAAAGTGGCATCCACACAATATAGACAAATATAAAAGAGCTTCAATAAAGGGTCAAAAGCCTGTGATTTTATGGTTTACAGGACTAAGTGGCAGTGGCAAATCTACTATTGCAAATGGAGTAGAGGAGGAGTTGTTTAAGAAAGGTTATCATACCTATCTTTTAGATGGTGATAATATAAGGTTGGGACTCAATAGAGATTTGGGATTTGGTGAGAGTGATAGGGTAGAGAATATTAGGCGTATTGGTGAAGTATCCAAACTATTTGTAGATGCTGGTTTGATAGTATTGAGTGCATTTATATCACCCTACAAAGCAGATAGAGAGAGTATAAGGAAGAGTGTTAATGAGGATGAATTTATAGAGATATTTGTAGATACTCCATTAGAGGTTTGCAAAGCAAGGGATCCAAAAGGGTTGTATAAAAAGGCTATTGAGGGAAAAATAGCAAACTTTACAGGAATCTCTTCACCATATGAAGTACCACTAAATCCGGAAATTACAATAGATGGAAGCACTACAGATATAAAAGAGGCAATAGATATAGTAATTAATTATTTAGAGACAAAAGGTTATTTGAATGCTAGATAGTATAGATTTAAAAGAGATTGAAATAGTTGCCAAAGAGGCAGGTGATATAATAATGCAGATATATACTCAAGAGTTTGATGTAGAGTATAAAGATGACTCTTCACCACTTACAATAGCAGATAAAAGAGCAAATATACATATATCTAAAAGATTAGAGGAGTTGTATCCGACTATTCCAATACTCTCAGAAGAGAGTGCCATAACAGATTATGATATTCGTAAAAAGTGGAGAGGGTATTGGTGTATAGATCCACTTGATGGTACAAAAGAGTTTATAAAAAGAAATGGTGAATTTACAGTAAATATTGCATATATTGAAGATGGTGTACCAAAATTGGGTGTTGTATATGCACCTGTAATTGGCACAATATATAGTGCCAAAGAGGGGTATGGAGCATACAAAAATGGAGTTAAACTCCCTTTGGAGTATAATCATAATAAACAAGAGTTACTTAGAGTAGTTGCTTCAAAATCTCATCTAAACAAAGAGACAATGGATTTTATTGAAGAGTTGAAAAAGAGTACCAAAGAGATAGTAAGAGTCTCAAAGGGTAGCTCTTTGAAGTTGTGTATGGTAGCAGAGGGTGTTGCAGATATATATCCAAGACTTGCTCCAACTATGGAGTGGGATACAGCAGCAGCACATGCTGTAGTACTTGGTGCCAATAAAATGGTAGTAAGATACAGTGATAGAAGCCCCCTTGAGTATAACAAAGAGAATCTCTTAAATCCTTGGTTTATAGTAGAGTAGGGGGGTGGTTATGAAAGGGATTATATTAGCAGGTGGAAGTGGTAGTAGGCTCTATCCTCTTACAAGAGTAGTTAGTAAACAGTTAATGCCAATATATGACAAACCTATGATTTACTATCCTCTTTCTGTTTTGATGTTAGCAGGTATAAAAGATATATTGATAATTACAACTCCACAAGATAGAGATAGGTTTGTAGAGCTTTTGGGCAGTGGCAAAGATATTGGAATGCATTTTGAGTATATTACCCAACCAAAACCAGAAGGCTTAGCTCAAGCTTTTATATTGGGCAAAGAGTTTATAGGGAGTGACAGTGTAGCTTTGGTTTTGGGTGATAATATATTTTATGGTCATGGAATGCCAAGTATGCTTCAAAGTATTGTCAAAAGGGTAGAAGAGGATAATAAAGCTACTGTATTTGGATATTATGTAAAAGATCCGCAAAGGTATGGTGTAGTTGAATTTGATGGTAGTGGGAGTGTACTAAGTATAGAAGAGAAGCCCCAAAAACCAAAAAGTAATTATGCAGTAGTAGGGTTATACTTTTATCCAAATAGTGTAATTGATATAGCCAAGAGTGTAAAAAAATCAGATAGAGGAGAGTATGAGATTACTGATGTAAATCAAAAATACCTTGAGCAAAATAAGTTACAGGTAGAATTACTTGGTAGAGGATTTGCATGGCTTGATACTGGAACTCATGAGAGTTTATTAGATGCTTCTATGTTTATACAAACTATTGAGAATCGTCAAGGCTTGAAGGTAGCTTGTATAGAGGAGATAGCATATGAGATGGGTTATATATCTGCCAGTAAGCTTATGCAGCTTGCACAAAAGTATAGTAAAAATCAATATGGAGAGTATCTCTTAAGACGAGCCAAAGAACCAAGGACAAAAAGATGAAGATAACCAAATTTGATATAGAAGGACCTTTGCTAATTGAGCCTGTTGTACATGGAGATGAGAGAGGCTATTTTGTAGAGACATTCAAACAAAAGATATTGGATGAAGCATTGGGATTTAAATTAAAGTTTGTACAAGATAATGAATCTCTATCAAGCTATGGAGTACTTAGAGGATTGCACTATCAATTGCCACCATTTGCCCAGAGTAAACTAGTTAGAGTCATAACAGGTAGTGTTATAGATATAGCTGTAGATATTCGTAAAAATAGTCCTACATTTGGTAAATATGTATCAGTAGAATTAAGTGGAGAGAATAAAAAACAACTATTTGTACCAAGAGGTTTTGCCCACGCTTTTGTAGTAACTTCCAAAAAGGCAATTTTTGCATACAAAGTAGATAGCTACTACTCTCCTGAGTGTGATAGAGGTATAAGATATGATGATGATACCATAGGTATAGATTGGAGCTTTTTAGAGAGTGAGCCAAAATTATCTGCCAAAGATAAACTACTGCCAACTCTAAAAGATGCAGAAGTATTTGATTATGGTGTTGATTTGTATGAGGAGTTTAAATGAATATCTTAATTACTGGAGCAAAAGGTCAGCTTGGCAGTGAACTTAAATATATACTAAATGGCAGTAGTAATAGATGTTACTTTACAGATAGAGATGATTTGGATATTACAGATGTTAATGCTCTTGATAACTTTTTTGAACAAAACAGTATAGATTGTATTATAAATTGTGCCGCATATACAGCAGTAGATAAAGCAGAGAGTGAAATAGAGTTGGCATATACTCTAAATGCCAAAGCACCTCTGTTTTTGGCACAAAAGGCTATGGAGTATAATTGTAAACTTATACATATATCAACAGATTATGTATTTGATGGTAAGAGTTACAGACCATATACAGAGAGTGATAGTGTATCACCACAAAATATATATGGCAAGAGTAAATTAGAGGGTGAAGAGGCTATTTTAAAATTGGGTGTAGCAAATACAGTTATTATTCGTACATCTTGGTTATATAGCAGTTATGGAGCCAATTTTGTCAAAAGTATGATAAGACTTGGCAGTACCAAAGATGAGCTTGGAGTAATTTTTGATCAAGTTGGTACACCTACATATGCTTATGATTTGGCTAAAGCAGTAGTAGATATGGTTCCACAACTCAGTAACACTTCTCCACAAATTTATCACTACTCAAACGAGGGTGTTTGTAGTTGGTATGATTTTGCAAAAGCTATATTTGAGATTGAACAAATATCTTGCAAAGTTACTCCAATAACAACAAATCAATATCCTACTCCAGCTACCAGACCTCACTATTCAGTATTGAACAAGCAAAAGATTAAAGAGCATTTTAATATAGAGATACCATACTACAAAGAGAGCCTAAAGAGTATGCTAATGAAATTAAGAGGATAGAGTATGAATACAATACTTGTTACAGGTGGAGCTGGATTTATAGGAAGCAACTTTGTACCATGGTTTATACAAAAGTATCCAGATTATAGGGTTGTAAACCTGGATTTGCTTACATATGCTGGTAGTCTTGATAATCTTTTGGAGGTATCAGACAATCCAAACCATATCTTTATAGAGGGTGATATTAGAGATAGAGAGTTGGTAAAGAGTATATTTAAAGAATATGATATAAGAGGTATAATACACTTTGCAGCAGAGAGTCATGTAGATAACTCTATCAAAAATCCATCTGTATTTATAGAGACAAATATAAATGGTACATTTGAACTATTAAATGCTGCATACAGATATTGGTTTACCTCTCCTTCTAAACCTAAAAAGGGGTATGAGAATTGTAGATTTCATCATATAAGTACAGATGAAGTTTATGGCTCTTTGGGTGAGAGTGGACTCTTTAGAGAGACTACACCATATGCTCCAAACTCACCATACTCAGCTTCAAAAGCCAGTAGTGATATGTTGGTAAGGAGTTATAATGAGACATATGGATTAAATACAGTAATTACAAACTGCTCTAACAACTATGGGCCAAAGCAACATGATGAGAAGCTTATACCAACTATCATAAGAAATGCACTAAATAGTAATCCCATACCAATATATGGTGATGGTAAAAATATTAGAGATTGGCTTTATGTATTAGATCATTGTAAGGGTATAGATATAGTATATCACAAAGGTAAAAGTGGAGAGACATACAATATTGGTGGCAAAAATGAAAGAACAAATATCCAAATAGCTACACAAATTTGTGAAATATTAGATGAGTTGATACCCAAAAAAGATGGCTCATACAAAGAGCAGATAACTTTTGTAGAAGATAGAGCAGGGCATGATAGACGCTATGCTATTGATGCTACCAAAATAGAGCAAAATTTAGGTTGGAAAGCCAAAGAGACATTTGATACTGGTATTATAAAGACTATAAAATGGTATATAGATAGATATAGATAATGAAAATTTTAGTAAGTGCTATAGAGTATTCGGCAAATATACATCTAAAAGAGGTTTTAAATAGATTAGAGAATGTAGAGATATGTGGTATATTTGACAAATCTTTAGGTAAACCTTTGGTAGATTTGCAATCTTTGGCGATTATGGGTATAGGTGATATTATTACAAAAATACCTTTTTTTCTATCTCTATCAAACAAGATGGTAAATTTAGCAAAAGATTGTGATAAAGTTTTATTGATTGATGGCTCTGGATTTAATTTGCCACTTGCTAAAAAACTCAAAAAGAATTATCCAAACAAAGAGATTATATACTATATTTTACCACAAGCTTGGGCATGGAGAAGGTATAGAATCAAATCTATAGAGAAGTATTGTGATAAACTTGCTTCAATTTTACCATTTGAAGAGAATTTTTATACCCAAAAAGATAAGATAGAGTATGTAGGACACCCCCTGCTTGATCTTATCCCCTCACCAAAAGAGAAACCATCTAAAGATATTAAAAATATATTGTGGCTACCTGGTTCAAGACGCTCTGAGATAGCCTCTTTGATGCCTATATTTCATCAAACACGCCGACTTTTACACAAAGAGATAGGAGATTTCAACTCCCTTATAGTAATACCTCCATATTTTAATGAGACTACAATTAAAAATTTGTATGGTGATTTGGACAATTTTGAAATAGTTAAAGATACATATGACGCGTTAGATAGAAGTGATTTTGCTTTTGTATGCAGTGGTACAGCAACACTTGAAGCTTCACTCAAAGGTACTCCTATGCTACTTGTATATATAGCCAAAAAGTTTGATTACTTCATAGCCAAAAGATTGATAGATTTAGAGTATGTGGGATTAGCCAATCTATTTTTTAAAGATTTTTGCAACAGGGCTATGCATATAGAGTTACTTCAAGAGGATGTAAATCCATATAGATTGGTACAATCATTTAGACAAACAGATAGATTTAAATTTTATGAAGATGCAAAAAAACTAAGAGAGTATCTTAAAAGTGGTAGTGCAAAAAGGGTAGCTGAGATTATAAATGGTTAAATTTACAAAAAGGAGCCAAAAGCTCCCTTTACCCAAAACACTATTTTTTCTCTTTATCTTTTTTAGGCGTTACATACATATTGATAAATCTACCCTCTTGGTGTGGGGCACTTTCTAGATTTGCTACATCTTCTATCATTGGCCATACTCTATTTAGTACTTCAACACCTTGTTCTGGAGTAGCCATCTCTCTACCTCTTAGGAAAACTCTAAGCTTTACATGTTTTCCTTTTTCTAAAAACTCTCTAGCATGTTTTACTTTGTAGGCTATATCATTATCGGCAATTTTACAAGAGAATTTGACCTCTTTTACCTCTATTTTCTTTTGATTTTTCTTAGCCTCTTTTTTCTTTTTTTCTATTTGATATTTATGTTTGCCATAATCCATAATTTTGGCTACGGGAGGTTTTGCATCGGGAGAGACTAAAACCAAATCAAGCCCCTGCTCCTCTGCCAAGGTCAAAGCATCCTCTTTTGAGATAATGCCATACTGCTCTTTGTTATCGCCAATAACTCTAAGCTCTCTTGCCCTAATAGCATCATTCATAATGACGCCATCACCCTTTTTAGTTCCCTTTGTGTTACGCTGTTGTCTGCTCAAATCTTACCTTCTTGAAGTTGTTGTTTTAATTGTAGCATAAATTCATCTTTAGTTAAATTATACTGCTCTTTCTTTCTGCGATCTCTTATAGCAACGCTACAATTTGCTACTTCTGCATCGCCTACTATCACTACATATGGTACTCTTTGCTTCTCTGCTAATCTAATTCTTTTGTTGAGTGAATCATTTTTATCATATATCTCACAATCAATATCCAAATCCATCAATTCATTTGACAACTCTTTGCAGTATGCTTGATGAGATTCAGATATTGGTACAAATATGACTTGTGTTGGAGCTACAAAGAGTGGAAACTCTCCTGCATAATGCTCTGTAAGAATTGCAATAAATCTCTCAAAGCTCCCCAAGATTGCTCTATGTATCATTACAGGTCGTTTTCTTTGATTATCTTCAGCTACATACTCTACATCAAATCTCTCAGGCAAATTAAAATCTACCTGAATGGTACCACACTGCCACTTTCTACCAATAGCATCTGTGATTTTAATATCAATTTTTGGTCCATAAAATGCTCCGCCACCCTCATCGATACCATAGCTTAGATTATTCTCATCCAGTGCATCTTTGAGTGCTTGGGTAGCTATCTCCCATACTTCATCATCACCTATGGCTTTATCTGGTTTGGTAGAGATCTCCATGGAGTATTCAAAACCAAACTTTTTCATAACTGCATCTACAAACTCAACTACCTCTAGCACTACTGATTTGATCTGCTGCGGAGTACAGAATATGTGAGCATCATCTTGGGTAAACTCTCTAACTCTAAGCAAACCATGTAGTACTCCACTCTTTTCATGTCTGTGTACTACTCCATACTCAAAATACTTTAGAGGTAAATCTCTATAGCTTTTGACTGATTGTTTATATATCAAGATATGACCTATACAGTTCATAGGTTTTATGCCATACTCTTGCCCATCAATTTCAGTCAGATACATATTTTCGCCATAACAGGCATAATGACCACTGGTTCTCCACATATCAGCTTTTAAAATTTCAGGACCTCTTACAGGTTCATAACCCCTTTTTCGATGAGCTTTAAATAGCATATTTTCCAGTTTACTTCTAAGCCTGGCTCCCTTTGGCATCCAAAATGGTAATCCGGCTCCAGCTTCATCATTGAACATAAAGAGTTCCATCTCACTACCGACTTTTCTATGGTCTCTCTTTTTTGCCTCTTCAAGCATCTTTATATGAGCCTTTAGAGCCTCTTTATCTGCAAATGCTATACCATAAATACGAGTTAGCATCTCAGCATTCTCATCACCACCCAAATATGCTCCGGCAACTCTGGTTAATTTGAAGTTGTGAAGTAATCTGGTATTTGGTACATGAGGACCACGACACAAATCTTCAAAATCACCCTGTTTGTATATACTTACACTATCAGATGGAATATTTTTAAGAACGGCTTGTTTTAAATCATCATCAGCAAATTTTTCAATCGCTTCATCTTTGCTGATTTCATACTTGCTGATTTCATATTTCTTCTTAACAAGCTCTTTCATCTTTTTTTCAATCTTTTTTAGATCCTCTTCACCTATCTTTTGAGATGTTCTAAAGTCATAATAAAATCCCTCTTCTACTACCGGACCTACAAAGAATTTTGCATCTGGATACAACTCTTTTATTGCTTGAGCCATAAGATGGGCTGTAGAGTGTCTGATAATATCCAAAGCCTCTTTGGAGTTATCAAACTCTATAGCTTCACCACTGCCATCTTTATTGCTTTGAGTATCTACTATCTCACCATTAATCTTATAACCAATAATATTTTCACTCACTATTTCGCCTTTTTATACCAAATATAAAAAATTTGTTTAATTATATCCAATTGCTATTAAGATAATCGTGCCATTACTATGATATACTAAATAATACTACTGTTAATTGAAAGGAAATAGTTATGAGATATACAAAATATATTTTGGTATCACTTGTATTGGCTACTCAATTGTATTCACAAAGTGATCTTAATATTACACAAAATATAACAAATGAACAAAACAGCACAGCTTCAAATATACAACAAGAAGCTCAATTTACCCAGGAGCAACTTGATCAGGCTTTAGCACCTGTTGCTTTGTATCCAGACTCACTACTGGCTCAACTTTTGATGGCTTCAACATATCCAAATCAAGTTTTAGAGGCTGCAAAGTGGTCAAAGGAGAATAGTAAATTAAAAGGTGATGAAGCGATAAAGGCTGTAAAAGATAAACCATGGAATGCAAGTGTAGCTTCTTTGGTAGCCTTTCCACAAGTACTTGAGATGATGCAAAGCAATCCTGAATGGGTAAAGCAGTTGGGTGAAATGTTTTTGGCTGATCCAGATGCTGTAATGCAAACTATCCAAAATCTAAGACACAAAGCAAAAGAGGCAGGAAATCTCAAAAATACAGACAAACAAAAAGTAGTAGTCAAAAATACAAATGAAGGAAGCAGTGCCACAGCAACAGGGGGCAATAATACTACAATCATAGAGATTCAACCAGCTTCGCCTGAGACTGTATATGTACCTGTATATAATCCAACTGTAGTGTATGGCAGCTGGTGGTATCCCTCTCACCCTCCATACTATTGGCACCCACCTCATATTACTCCAGTTGGTGCAATTATAGGGTTTGGAGCTGCTGTTGCAATTACACACGCTCTTTGGTCTCATTGGGATTGGCACAGAAGAGATATAAACATCAATGTAAACAGATACAACAATATACATATAAACAGAAGACTTGATGCAAGAAGCAACAAAGCATCATGGAGAAGAGATGTTAGAGTAAGAAATCCCAGATACAACTCTATTGTAAATAATAGAAATATTAGAACTAGAGATATAAAAAGACAAAGAGCTGTAGATACACTCCAAAAAAGAGGTGTAGATGTAAACAGAGCCAGAAAAGATTTGATACAAAACAGAGATAAAATCAAAAATCGTGTAGATAGAGAAAATCTCAAAAACAGGATAGACAGAGGCAATCTTAGAGATATGCCAAACAAAGATGCCCTACGAGATAGAGCCAATAGATTGGATAAAAAAGATTTTGATAGAGCAAAAGCTACCCAAAAGCTAAAAGACAGAGGTGTAAATCTCGATAAAAGAAAAGATTTACAAACCAATCGCAAAGATATATCAAAAAAAATAGATAGAGCAAACAAAAGAGTAGCCAGAGATAGAAAAATTCCAAAAAAGAGTATAAACAGAACTCCAAGAGTTACCAAGCCTACAAGAAATATCAAAAGGAGCAGACCATCAAGCAGACCTGCAAAAATATCCAGACCAGCCAGAGTCAATAGACCAGCAGCCAGACCTTCACGACCAGATGGTGGATTAAGAGGTAGATAGGCAGTAGTTGATAGTGTTTTGAATTGATAAACACTATCAATTTATGTAACATTTTGTAACACTTGATTTAAATCAAGAAATTTTTACTTCAAATCATACCAATTTTGTCCGATTTAAGTCATAATAGCACCAGTTATTACCAACGAGGTAATAAAAACAAAAAACCAAAATCAAAAAGGATGAAATATGGCAACTGTAACACTAAAAGGTAATGAGTGTAATTTAGCTGGGAATGAAGTAAATGTTGGAGATAAAGCTCCTGAGGTATCTGTAGTAAAATCTGATGATCTATCTGATATAACTGTAGGTGGAGCCAAAGGTAAAGCTCAGCTTATCATTGCTGTACCATCTTTGGATACTCCTGTATGTGCTATGGAGACTACAAAGTTTAATAACCAAGCAGCTGGTATTGAAAATTTGGAAGTTACTGTAGTATCTATGGACCTTCCATTTGCGGCAAAGAGATTCTGTTCTACTGAAGGTATTGAGAATCTAACTGTAGCATCTGATTACAGAAACAAAGATTTTGCCAATGCTTATGGCGTATTGATCGCTGATGGTCCTCTTGCTGGTGTAACTGCTAGAGCTATTTTTGTAGTAGATGCTGATGGTACAATTGCATACAAGCAACTGGTACCTGAAATTACTGAAGAGCCAAACTATGAAGAGGCACTTGCAGCTGCAAAAGAGACTGCATCTAAATAATTAATTCCTTCTAACCTCCAGTAGTCGGCTTTTTTGCCGACTCTACCTATTTAAATTTCTTTTTTAATTTATAAAAACTTATGTTAAAATACAGTAATTTAATTAAAGTAGCTTAATAAATAATACTAATATTCTACTTCCAAAAGTTGAGTTGAATTACTATCTAATAGGATTAAACAATGTATAAAAAGATTATTTCGGTTATATCTATATCAATACTTTTAGTTTTGACTGGTTGTAATATAAGTGGACCTACTGGTAAAAGTGGTGGTAGATACTCTTTGAAAAATTGTAAAAGTGGTGGCAAAGAGTTAAAGGGGCTAAGAGTAGATAAGATAGTAGTCAAAAAATCATCTCACAAGATGTATCTATATAGTGGTGGTAAGGTAGTAAAAACTTGTCCCGTATCACTGGGAAAAAATGCTTCAAAGGGACCAAAGATCAAAAAGGGTGATTATCGTACACCAACAGGAAGCTACAGGATAGTAAAAAAAAGATGCCACCCAATCAAATACAGAGCATTATATCTATCATATCCAAATGCCAAAGATAGAGCCAGAGCCAAAAAGTTGGGAGTACATCCTGGAAATAATATTACAATACATGGTCAGCCTTATTGGAATAGAGATGGTCATGGGGATAGTTATACACTAAAACATGATTGGACAAATGGTTGTATTGCTGTAACAAACAGGGATTTGGATTATATATGGAGTCATGTTGGAATTGGTACCCCTATAATATTGCAGGATTGATATGAGATATACTCCAAAACAGATAGAGAAATACAATAGACAAAAGTATATAAACCAGATAGATAAAATTACCAAAAATATCTTTAGAATGCTTCGTAATAATACAGAGTTGGATACCTTTAGAGTAAAATTAAATGAGATGGTTAATAAGCTCAATGAGTTGGCTACCATTCGTTTGGATACAGAGTATCTCAATGAATCCCATCTATATATAAATAGATTTTTCAATAAAATTACCCAAGAGAATTTTACACAAAAAGATTTAGAAGATATAAAAGAGGCTGAGATGAGTAATCTAAACAGACTCCAAAAGATGAAAAACAAAACCAGTTATAAAAAAGCAAAACATAAACAAAAAGTTGCAAGTGATGGTTGGGAGTAATTGTTTTGAGACTATTAGATTGTATAATGGAGTCTTTGAACATATAGAGTATCATAATGAGAGATTGAATCATACAAGATTTAAACTATATGCTCAAAAAGAGCCACTTGATATACAAGAGTATCTAAAAGAGCCTCCAAAGAGTGGATTGTGGAGAGCAAGAGTAGTATATAATATAGATATTATTGATATTGAATATATTCCATATACACATAAAAATCACAATATATTTGGCTTGGTTGAATTTAATGGGGATTATAGTTTTAAATATACCAATCGTTCACAATTAAACAGTACTTTAAAGATGTGTAAAAATTGTGATGATGTAATTTTGTATAAAGATGGTTTGCTTACAGATACAACAATAGCCAATATTGCTCTATATCGTAATGGGGTATGGTGGACACCTGCTAAACCACTCTTAGCAGGTACAACAAGAGAGAGATTACTAAGAAGTGGCAAAATAAGAGCCAAAGATATAGAGTACAAAAGTATAAATGAGTATGAAAAATTTGCTCTTATGAATGCGATGATAGGCTTTGTAGAGATTGATAATCCCCAATTTATAGTATAATTTGCCAAAAATATAAAAAATTTTAGGAGATTTTATATATGAATGATGTAGTAGTAGATGAAGCTTTTCAAAGTAAAGAGTATAGAGCATTGATTAAAGAGCATCTGTATAAAACAATAGAGTTTTTGCTAAAAAAAGGTATAGAGTTTTCTATTGCTGCAGAGGTTGATTATATCAAATTCAATCCACCCCTTCCAGAAAATATAAAAGAGAAGTTTCACCCTGTCTCTTTGTTTGTTTTGAGTAATTATACATTTGAAACTACTCATATAGAGGATGATAATTTGGTATTTGAAGCTGGATTTGGAGAGGATAATATAGGTACAGTAGTATCAATACCTCTACTTGCAATTAAACAAATTTTTGTAGATGAGTATCCATTGGTAATAAATATAACAGAAGCGGGTGCTGAAGAGATGGAAAAAGAGGTAACAAACTCTATGGAAGCAATACTTGCCAACCCAGAAAATGCACAGCTATTAAAAAGGCTTAAAAAGAGATAATCTTATTTACGCACAAAGCTAAAAGCTTTTTTGAGTGCGTAGTCTTAGTTATAGTAATCCCATTTGTAGTTTGGCTTCATCACTCATTTTACTCTGATCCCAAGGTGGATCAAATACCAAATCAACTTCTACCTCTTCTATAGAGTTATCCTCTACTCTTGATGGAATGGAACGAACCAAATCGACTATAATTTCAGACATAGAACAAGTTGCTGAAGTTAGAGTCATAGTGACTTTACATCTGTTTAATTTGCTTACTTTATCTTTGTGGCACTCTATATCATAAATTAAACCCAGATTATAAATATCTACTGGAATTTCAGGGTCAAATATCTTTTGAAGTTCTTGTATCATTCTCTCTTTAGACTCTTGTGGAGTTACCTCTCTTGGATCTTTCATATCTTATTCTCCTTGCATAAGTTTGCATAATTATATACTTTATTTAAAAATGCTTCCAAACTCTGTTGTCTAACTGGTGATAATAGTTCCACTATACCCATTGATTGTAATTTTTTGGGATCAAATGATAGTATATCTTGAGCTTTTTTATCACTAAATATATCAAGCAGCATCACCATCATACCTTTTGCCATCTCAGATGTACCCTCACCTTTTAGATACAATATACCATCTTTGCATTCAGCTACAAGCCAGGCAGGAGAGGCACATCCACTTATAAAGGTATCATCATTTTTTAATTTATCTGGCAATGGTGTATGTTTTTTGCCAAGATCAAATATATACTCAATCTTCTCATTTGGTGTTTCAAATAGTTCAAAATCCTCTTTATATCTATTTACAACTTCATCTATACTCATAAATTGTTCCTTTTATTCGATAATAATTCTTACTTCAATATGATAATATATTATTATACTTAAATAGAGTTTATATCATATCAATTAATAATCACTCTTAAATACTCAACTAGATATAATTCAGCAAATAGAGTGAAAATTATCATAAAAGGATATATAGATTATGTTTGAGACTGTAATAGGATTGGAAGTTCATGTTCAATTAAACACAAAATCAAAAATATTTTGCCAATGCCCTACAAGTTTTGCAGAGCATCAAAACTCAAACACATGCCCAACATGCCTTGGGTTGCCAGGAGCTTTACCAGTACTAAATAAAGAAGCAGTCAAAAAGGCTATGAGTTTTGGTTATGCTGTAAATGCTACAATAAATAAGAGATCAATTTTTAATAGAAAGAGTTATTTTTACCCAGATAGCCCAAAAGCGTATCAAATATCACAATTTGATGTACCTATTGTAGAAAACGGAGAGCTTTTTATAGTATTAAAAAGTGGTAAAACCAAAAGAGTAGGAATCACAAGAGCTCACCTAGAAGCAGATGCAGGTAAAAATATACATGATGGCTCTATATCCAAGGTAGATTTGAATCGTGCAGATACACCACTGCTTGAGATAGTAAGTGAACCTGATCTAAGGAGCAGTGAAGAGGCAGTAGAGTATCTAAAGAAGCTTCATGCAATAGTACGCTATCTTGATATTAGTGATGCAAATATGCAAGAGGGTTCATTTAGATGTGATGTAAATGTATCTATTAGACCAAAAGGTTCTACTGAGTTTGGTACAAGAGTAGAAATCAAAAATATCAACTCTTTCAAATTTGTAAAACAGGCAATAGAGTATGAAGTAGAGAGACAAATTGAAGCTATAGAAGATGGTGTATATGAAGATGAAGTTTGGCAAGAGACAAGACTAT
>JAMOSA010000057.1 GCA_027063325.1 Campylobacteraceae bacterium | reverse complement strand
TAGTTTTATCTATATAGATATAGTTATCTTCTCTTATCTCTTTAAAGGTTTGTATGCCAATTGGGAGTTTTTGCATAAGAAATCCTTTATTGGGTTTTGGGTATTTTAGCATAGATTATAATTGATTTTATGTAGATACAATTTTATTCTTCAATACTAAAAGCTTATAATTAAAAACAGAGTTTTTTACTTTGACAAACTTTATACAAAATTTTATTATTTTCCATTAGAAGAGTAAAGTTTTATCTATATAAAATCAGCTACCATAATAACTTGAGAGAATTTCAGGTATAATTATAGATATTACTCCCTAAATATATTATAGATACAAAGGTAAAATCAATGAGTTACATTCCATATGTAATAGAACAGACTGGTAGAGGTGAAAGAAGTTATGATATATATTCACGCCTACTAAAAGATCGTATTATTATGCTAAGTGGTGAAATAAATGATGCTGTAGCTTCCTCTATCGTTGCACAGTTACTATTCCTAGAAGCCCAGGATCCTGATAAAGATATATACTTTTATATAAACTCTCCAGGTGGAGTAATTACAAGTGGATTTAGTATATATGATACTATGAATTATATAAAACCAGATGTTGTTACTATATGTATAGGACAAGCAGCAAGTATGGGAGCATTTTTGTTATCATGTGGAACTGAGGGCAAGAGATATGCACTGCCAAGTTCCAGAATTATGATACACCAACCATTGGGCGGAGCTAGAGGTCAGGCTACAGATATTGCAATACAAGCTGAAGAGATACTGAGACTCAAAAACTATCTCAATAAAATTTTAGCCGAAAGAACAGGTAAAACTGTCAAAAAGATAGAAAGAGATACAGAAAGAGATAACTTTATGTCTGCACAAGAGGCAGTAGAGTATGGATTGATAGATAAAATCTTGACAAAAAGTTTTATCTAAAGGGATAGATGATGATAAGAGATATTGTCATATATCCAGACAAAAGATTAAAAGAGATCTCAAAACCTGTAGAGAAGTTTGATGAATCTTTGCACCAACTGTTAGATGATATGTATGATACCATGATAGCAAAAAATGGTGTTGGTCTGGCTGCTATTCAAATAGGAGTACCTCTTCGGGTACTCATTATAAATACACCACTGGATGTAGATTCAGATGATCCCAAAGAGCAACAGCCAAAAGAGAATACACTAGAGGTTATTAATCCCAAAATTCTAAAAGTAGGCGGCAAAACAAAATATCAAGAGGGGTGTCTTTCGGTTCCCGGATATTTTGAAGAGGTAAACAGATACAAAGATGTAACTATAGAGTATCAAAACAGATATGGAGAGACTTTTATTATAGAAGATGATGCTTTTTTGGCAATAGCTTTACAGCATGAAATAGATCACTTAGATGGCAAAATTTTTGTCGAAAAGCTATCTATAGTAAAACGGAAAAAGTTTGAAAAAGAGTGGAAAAAAAGAGCCAAGAAGTAGCAGTTACTCCCAAAAAGAGTATTTTGCAAATATTTAGTGTAAAAGCCACTTTACAGCAGAGTGATAATTTTCAAAAAACTTCACTTCACCTTTGCTAAAGTGGTTCATAAGCTCTACAGACAACTCTTCCCATCTCTTATCACCTACTATTGCCATTTTGTCAAAAGAGTCTCTAAACTCCAAACCAAACTTCATATCATCAACAGCAGCTTCAAAACTCCACCCCTCAAAGCTTCGCATATCTATGAGTATATCAAGCTCTCTACTCTTTGCTGCTAAAACTGCATGTTCCATAACAGGAGTAAGTACCATATAATCACTATGTTCAAGTGTACCATATATATCTATCTCTACAAACTCTTTATCTTCAATACTGTTTATAGTAATTCCTATCCCTCTGGTTGTAATCTCTATAGACATAAATCCACCTCTTATGCAATATTTATATACTATAGCAGAATTTATATTACAATTGACCTTATGCACTTTAAAAACTTTAAGTATTAAAAATCATATCTGCAATAACATCAATTATAAGTATTGGTATAATCTCTATTTAAGTATCTATCAAGTATTATCAAATATAATTCAGACAAATTAACTCTTATTTAAAGGTGAGGATTCAATGAAAGTCTATCTTGACAATAATACCCTAACAAAAATTGATCCACTTGTAATGGAGGCGATGCAACCTCTGCTTACAGAACAAAGCGGTGATTTACACTCATTACACTCATTCTCCTCAACAGCAAGAAAACTATACAAAGAGGCTATGGATAAGATCTATGCCTCAATAGCTGCAAGTGATAATGATGATATAGTAATTACATCCAGTGGAGCAGAATCAAACTCTATGCTCTTTATGGGAGTATATATATCCCAAATACTCACAGGTCGTAGAAACAGTATAATTATAAGCCAAAGAGAATCACCCTCTATTATGCAAATAGCAAAGATGCTTCAAGAGCAAGGGTGCAAAGTACACAAACTGCCGATAAACAGTGATGGAGTTGTAGAGGCTAAAACTCTGCTTGATTATATAACACCCCGTACAGCACTAGTATCTATACAGAGTGTAGATGGTGAAAGTGGTGCTATAAATCCTATAGAAGAGATTGTAGAAATCTGTAAAAGATATGAAGTCCCTTTCCATACAAATGCTACTTATGCTTTGGGTAAAGTACCTCTAAATGTACAAGATTTGGGCGTAGATTATCTTACAATATCTGGTGAAACCATTCACGCACCAGCTGGAGTTGGAGCATTATACATCAAAGAGGGAAACAGCATACCTCCACTTATCTATGGCTCAAGAAGTCACTATGAGCAGTATAGAGGAGGTCCTGTAAATGTAGCTTACAGTGTAGGATTTGGTAAAGCTGTGGAATTAGCTGTAGATGCACTTGAATTTGAGATGGAGGATGCAAAAGAGCTTAGAGATGAGCTAGAAGAGGCTCTAAGAGAGATTGATGGTGTTACACCTTTAATTCCATGGTCTCTTAGAGTACCAAATACACTACTGATTTCAGTTGAGGGAATACACAGTGAGCAGTTACTCTATGAGTTAAATCGAGTAGGAATCGGTGCATATTCACATACCATATACCCTTTTGGCGACTGGGAGAAAAAATCAATTATAGAAGCACTTGGAATGGATAGTTCACTAAAACATACAACAGTAGGCTTTGCACTCAGCAGAAATACAACAAAAGAGGAGATAGATTACACTATCAAAAACATCAAAGAGATAATATCATATCTCAAAGAGTTTAGTGCCTGTACCACAAAGGAGTCAAAATGAGCAAAGAGGAGCTAACCAAAAATATACACCCTGAAAATTACAGATTTAAATTACAAATGCTTATTGAAAGACCAAAAAACAAAGGTATTATTACCAAAGAAGAGGCAAGACAGCTCAATGGAGAACTATTTAGCATTGAGTATGGTTCTGCACAAACTTCACAAATGATAAGGTTTTACTGGGTATATGACAAGGAACAAAACAGGGTGGTATCCGCCAGATATACAATATTTGGTTCCCCTACTCTACTGGCTATTGCAGATATGGCTGCTTTGTTGTGTAGAAACAAAACCCCTGATGAGATAGCAAATATTAACTATAAATCACTAGAGTATTTCCTAAGAGACAATCCTGTGGATCCTGCCATATCAAAAGAGAGAAATTTCAGTATTATATTCATACTAGATGCACTCAAATATGCAGTAGCCAAACTCAAAGGTGAAGAGATAGAAGAGTCTCCAATAGTATGTGAGTGTGCCAATATAACAAAAAAGAGTATCAAAGAGAGTATCAAAGAGTTTGATTTGAAATCAACTCAGGATATTACAGACTATACATTGGCAGGAGCATTTTGCAAAGAGTGTATATCTTCAAACAGATTTTCACACCCAAGAGAGTTTTATATAGAAGATATTCTAAAAGAGGTTAAAGAGAAACTTGAAGAGGAACAGAGCAAAGTAGCACAAATTCCTGACAAACCATTCAAAGAGATGAGTATAGAGGAAAAAAGAGAAGCCATAAATGCCGTAATAGACAGACACATAAGAGCTATGCTTGTAATGGATGGTGGTGATATGGAGATACTTGATATAAAAAACAATGGTGCAAATACAGATATATATATCAGATATTTAGGTGCATGTAGCGGATGTGCCAGTGCTTCTACTGGTACACTATTTGCAATTGAAGGTATCCTAAAACAAAAACTAGATCCAGATATTAGAGTAATTCCTCTATAACCCAAGGGAGTTCAACACTCCCTCAAATTACTCCAAAATTTTATACTTCCTGAGTATATCAAAAGATGCAGGATATTCAATATTATATTTTCTGAGTATCTCTTTTTGTCTTCTTTTTGCCTCTTTTATATCTATAATTACCTTTGTACCAAGCTTGTTTTCAAGTACTATATAATTGTCCTCTAAGGATAAAAGTATTTGGATAAATGTATCAAAATCTCTAAATTTTTTACCGTTAATCTTCTCTATTGGCCAATATGCAAAGTCATAATCACCTCTGTTTATCTCATCTGGCAATACTCTTTGCAACAATACTACCTCTTTTTTTGATTTTGTTACAAATTTCCTAGCATATGAGAGCAATTCTGTGTAGCTACTTGCTACTTTTGCAGCCAAATTTCTACTGAGTGGAGCAAACAGATAACCGCCATATATCAAAAATCTTGGCTGTTTGTCATACTCATAGTTTTTTAACAGTTGTAAATTATCTGCCACTGTTGTCAAATTTACATCTATTGATGTTATTTTACTGTCTCTATATATACCAAGTTTTACAGATTCACCTATTTGGTGTAACTCTACAAAATAGTCAAAATTTGTAAATTCATTTTTTCTAAATGCAACTGTTCCATCATTTTGAATAGTATGATCATCTACCGATACCAAAACATCACCATTTTTTATAATACCTTGCAATCCACTGCTGTAAATTGTCTTATCTACCAAAATACCGGTATGATTTTCATCTATTTTGTAATATTTTCTTAGAGTAGGATTTTCCATCTTTTGGTACAAAAAACCTAAACTTGGAACTCCATCAAGTTTGCCATCTGAAATATCCTCTAAAAAGTGTCTAACAAGCATAGTAGGTACCAAATAACTGATACTTTGGGCTTTGCTGATTCCCTCCATTACTACACCTACAATTTTACCATTTGAGATTGCAGGTCCTCCACTATTTCCTGGATTTACAGCCGCATCTATTTGAATAGCTAAAAAGTGTTCTCCACAATGTACATATCTTTGATGCTCAATTCTTGATACAATTCCTTTTGTTACACTGAGTGTATCTCCACCCATAGGGAATCCATATACAGCTACTTTTTGCTCAATATTAGGTAGTTTACCAAGCTTCAAAGGTTCAATACCTCTAAAAAACTCATCCTCATTACGCACCCTCAAAAGTGCCAAATCAAGCTGATGTGATACTGCTTCAACTCTGGCTATATATCTTTTTCTATCTCCATATTTTTGAATCTCTATATATGTTCTGTTTGCTACAACATGAGCATTTGTAAGAATTCTTTTGCCATCTATTACAGCACCAGAACCATTTACCCTTCTAATTTTACTATTCCATGGCATTGTAAAATCAGGAATTTTTGCTACTGTATATACTTTAACAATAGCAGACTTTATCTTTTCATCCAATTGACTCTTTTGTGAACCAAAAAGTGTTACAGTCAATATTGACAATATTAATACAACCTTTTTCAATCTCTCCACCTTTTATAGTAATTTATAAGTCCATTTGTTGAACTGTCATAGTTTTTTATCTCTTTTGTATCTTGAAGTTGAGGCAAAATATCTTTTGCCAACTCTTTGCCAAGTTCAACTCCCCATTGATCAAAACTGAATATATTCCATATGACACCTTGAGTAAATATCTTATGCTCATAGAGTGCTATCAACATACCCAGAGTATAAGGGGTAATCTTTTTTAACAAAATAGTATTTGTTGGTCTGTTTCCTTCAAAAATACGGTGAGGAATTATATCTTTTACCTCATCAATATTCACACCCTTTTTGAGATATTCAAGTTTTACCTCCTCTTTGGTTTTACCAAATGCCAAAGCTTTTGTCTGAGCAAAAAAGTTTGATAGCAATATTTTGTGGTGATTTCTTATTGGATTGAGAGACTGCATAGGTGCTATAAAATCACATGGTATCAGTTTTGTACCCTGATGTATAAGCTGAAAAAATGCATGTTGTCCGTTTGTACCCGGCTCTCCCCATACTATTGGACCACTTTGCCACTCTATCTTTTGGTTTTTACGACTTGTTGATTTACCATTTGATTCCATATCACACTGTTGCATATATGCAGGAAACCTATGCAGATACTGATCATATGGCAATATCGCATAACTTTGAGCATTGTAAAAGTTGTTATACCAAATACCTATCAAAGCCAAAATCACTGGCATATTCTGCTTAAATGGTGTAGTTTTAAAGTGTATATCCATCTCATAAGCACCCTCAAGCATAGATATAAAGTTGTCATAACCAATCTTTAGCATAATACTAAGCCCAATTGCAGACCATAATGAGTATCTGCCGCCTACCCAATCCCAAAATACAAACATATTTTTACTATCAATTCCAAACTCTTTTACACCCTCTTTGTTTGTAGAGAGTGCTACAAAGTGATTTGATATAGCATCTTTTGTACCAAAATAGTCTATTATCCAATTACGAGCTGTATGAGCATTTGTCATTGTCTCTTGAGTTGTAAAAGTCTTTGATGCTATCAAAAAGAGTGTAGTTTCTGGATTTAGTTTTTGAAGTGTTTTTGCTATATGTGTACCATCAACATTTGATACAAAATGTACCTCTATATCATCTATTTTATATTTATCGAGAGCTTCAGTTACCATTACAGGTCCCAAATCAGAACCACCTATACCGATATTTACAATATCTGTTATCTTTTTACTGCTGTAACCTCTGTGCAAACCATTATGAATTGAGTCTGTAAACTCTCTCATATGCTCCAATTCTTTATATATCAAAGGCATAATATCTTTACCATCAACATATTTTGGTCTGCCACTTCTGTCTCTAAGAGCAGTATGGAGTACAGCTCTGTTTTCTGTTTTATTTATCTTTTCTCCACCAAACATAGCCTCTATGGCATCTTTTAGATCTGTCTCATCTGCCAAATCCAAAAGTGTTTGCATAATCTCATCATCTATCAAGTTCTTAGAATAATCCAAAAGTATATCATCTGCCAAATTTATCGTAAACTTTTCAAATCTGTTACTATCTTTGTCAAACAACTCTTTCAAATCAGAAGCTTTGTCTGCTTCTTTTAATTGTTGTAACCTTTTCCAACTATTGGTTGTTGTTGGATCTATATCTCTTATCATATGCTTACTCCTACTATAATTACCCAAATATGATACTACAAAAGATAATGACTACAGATAAATATAGAAAAAAAAGTAACCAAGAGTATTTTAATGTCTTATTTTTACTCTTTGGATATGTGTAAGTGCTATAGCAATAGCATCCGTAACATCCATAGGCTTTATCTCTTTTTTTATATTCAAAAGTCTCTTTACCATAAAAGCTACCTGCTCTTTGGATGCTTTTCCATTACCTGTAATTGCCTTTTTGACTTGAAGTGGGGTATATTCATAAAAGTATCCTATATCTTGTAATATCTTTAGGCTCAAAGCTCCTCTAAACTGGGCTAATTTCAATACAGTTTTGGGATTAAAAGCATAAAATACATCTTCAATTGCCACCTCATCTATACTGTATTTTGATATTATCAAATCAAGACCCTCCATCAGGTCAATCAATTGAACCTGCAACTCATTTGGCTCTATTTTGATAATCCCTGCTTCAATTAATCTACTTCTTTTACTCTCATACTCTATAAGAGAATAACCCAAATTTCTACTACCTGGATCTATACCCATTATGATCAATTCACATCCCTTTTCACATGGTGAATAACTCTATTCACACATTTAAGATGCTCATATTTTAGCCCATTTGAGATAAAATCATAAAAATATTCACATATTGATGTGTAAAATGTGAAATAGAGGGAGAGGTAATGAATATAGGAGAGAAGATTTTACAGGAGCTTAGAAAAGAGATTAGCCAAAATGAGTATGAGAGGTATATAAAAAATCTCATATATGATGAAAACTCCAGAAATGATACTGTAGTATTTAAAGCTCCAAATATATTCAGTGCTAGATGGATAAGAACAAAATATGCAGACAAGATTGCTCACCTCTTTGAGATAGAAAATGGTATAAAACCAAAAGTCGAAATAGCAATAGGTAGAACAAAAGATACATCAACATCCAAATCAACCAGAGTAGATGTAGTAAGAGTACAGACAAATACACACTTAAACCCCTCATTCACATTTGATAGTTTCATAGTAGGTAGTTCAAATCAATTTGCATATACAACAGCCAAAAGTGTTGCCCAAAAACCGGGTAAACAGTATAATCCTCTATTTATATATGGAGGTGTTGGACTAGGTAAAACACACTTGCTTCAGGCAATCGGAAATTACAGACTGGCTATGGGAGATGTTGTTATATATACAACACTTGAACAGTTTATGAATAAATTTATATCTCATTTACAATCCCAGACCATGGAAAAATTCAGAGATACATACCGCAAGTGCGATCTGCTTCTTATAGATGATATACAATTTCTATCCAGAAAAGAGAAAACCCAAGATGAATTTTTTCATACATTCAATGAGTTGCATAATGCCGGTAAACAGATAGTACTCACTTCAGACAGACAGCCCAAAAAGATAGCAGGTCTTGTTGACAGACTAAGAAGCCGTTTTGAATGGGGCTTGATGGCAGATATTCAACCTCCAGAGCTTGAGACAAAAATTGCAATTATCAAGAAAAAATGTGAACTTGACGGTATAAAACTCGATAATGAGATAATTAATTATATAGCTACACATATGGGAGACAATATCAGAGAAATAGAAGGAACCATTATCAAACTAAATGCCATGAGTGCTATGTTAAATCAGGATATTACACTTGAGTTTGCAAAAAATGCAATCAAAGATCAAATCAAAGAAAAAAGAGAGAATATTACAATAGATGATATAGTAAATATCATAGCAAAAGAGTTAAATGTAAAACCATCTGATATAAAATCCAAAAAGAGAACCAAAAATGTAGTAAATGCCAGAAGAATTGTTATATATTTGGCCAGAAATCTTACTCCAAACTCCATGCCTCAAATTGCTGTATATTTTGGAATGAAAGATCACACAGCAATAAGCCACGCTATGAAAAAGATCAATGAAATCGTTGACAATGATGAGAATTTCAAAGTACTTCTTGAAGAGTTATCAAACAAAGTAGGAACTCTCACATCATCATAAAAGAGACAAAATCCGATACCTTTTAAAAAAAGTATCAAAAATAAATCTTAAAAGGTCAGTTAAATAAATGGAAAACAAAGATATAATTTTATTCAAGTGAAGAGATGTGAAAAGCGTCTGAAAATTAAAAAGCTTCAAATCTCCCATTTTTTGGGTGTTTTTGGGCTTTTTCACATTTTCAGTCATATATACTGCTCTTACTACAATTTATATCTAAATATATGCAAATAGGGGAAATGAATGAGAATTCGAGCTGAAAAACAAATTATTGAGTCTATTGTTATTGCTCTTCAACCGTTTCTCGAAAAAAAAGATGCAAGTCAAATAACTTCTCATATACACTTTTTAATAGATAGTAATATGTGTATTATAAAAGCTACTGACAATGAGATAGGTCTTAGAATACAAACTAACAATATCGAGATAGATGAAGAGGGATCATTTACTGCCAATGGTAAAAAACTTTTGGATATTATTAGAATTTTAAAAGATGGTGAGATAATATTGGAGTTGGATAATAACCATTTGATAATAAAACAGAGATACTCTAAATTCAAACTCCCTATCTTTGATCCAAAATCGTATCCAGACTTCCCTTCTATAGATTCAAAAGCACAAATAACTTTGGATTCATACAGTCTTATAAAAAATCTAAAGAAAATTACTCCTGCAATCGATACAAATAATCCAAAACAAGAATTAAATGGTGCTTTAATCAATATAACAAGTAACTCTACTGATCTTGTAGGTACTGATACAAGAAGATTGGCTATTGCCACCATTGAAAACTCTTCTGAGAGTGAATTAGAATTGATTTTGCCAAAAAAGGCTATTATGGAGATACAAAAACTGTTTTTGGATCAAATAAATATATACTATGATAAGACTACTCTCATTATAGAATCAAACAATTACTACTTCTTTACACACTTGATAGATGGAAAATTTCCAGATTATAGAAGAATAGTTCCATCATCAGTAAAGTATGAGATAAAACTTCCCAAAAAAGAGATGATAGACTCTATTAAAATGATTACAACAATTTCAAATGAGATAAGATTGACATTTCAACCAAACTCAATAATATTTGATTCACTCTCAAGTGATGTAGAGGCAAAAACAGAGATAGAGATAGATACAGGTTTAAATGACAGACTAGAGATCTCTATGAATAGTAGATATATTCTCGATTTCATATCTCATATAGAAAAAGATGAGTTTGTAATAGGTCTAAATGATACAACACTGCCATTTATAGTAAAAGATAATAATTTTATGACAATAATAATGCCAATAGTCTTATAAAAGGGGTCAATTCAATATGAGTGAGAGAGTAACTAAATATATATTTATAACAGGTGGAGTACTGAGTTCTTTGGGCAAAGGTATTACAGCTGCTAGTATAGGTACACTTCTAAAAGCATCAGGACTTAGAGTAGGAATTTTGAAATTGGATCCTTATATAAATGTTGACCCAGGAACCATGTCACCTTTGGAGCATGGTGAAGTATTTGTAACAAAAGATGGAGCTGAAACAGATTTGGATCTTGGTCATTATGAGAGATTTTTGGATACATCACTAACCAAAGCAAACAATTTTACAACAGGTCAAATATATAAATCTGTAATTGAAAAAGAGAGAAAAGGTGAGTATCTTGGTAAAACCATACAGGTAGTTCCCCATATTGTAAATGAAATTAGAGAGAGAATTAAAATAGCTGGAAATGGCAGAGATATACTTATAGTAGAACTTGGAGGAACAACAGGAGATATAGAGGGATTGCCGTTTTTAGAAACCTTTAGACAGATGAAGCATGAGCTTGGTAAAAGCAATGTAATGAATATACACGTAACACTACTCCCTTATATAAAAGCAGCAGGAGAGTTAAAAACAAAGCCAACCCAGCATTCTGTACAGGAGTTAAGAAGAATTGGTATAGCTCCTCATATGTTGATTCTAAGAGCAGAACAGCCAGTACCATCTGAATTAAAAAATAAAATTGCATACAGTTGTGATGTGGAGGGTGACAGTGTAATAGAGGCAATTGATGCTTATACAATCTACAGAGTTCCTATAAACTTTATGTCTCAGGATATTTTGACTCCAATATCAAAGCAGTTGGAGCTTGGAGAGTTGCATCCAAAGATGGAAGAGTGGAATAGTTTGGTAAACAAAATAGTATCACCATCAAATGAGGTAACAATAGCATTTGTAGGCAAATATTTAGATCTCAAAGAGTCATACAAATCACTAATAGAAGCGTTAATTCATGCAGGAGCTCATCTTGATAGCAAAGTAAAAATCAAATGGGTTGACAGTGAATCTATAGAAGATGATAGTGTTGAAAAATATTTGAATAATGTTGATGGTGTACTTGTAGCAGGTGGATTTGGAGAAAGAGGAGTAGAGGGCAAGATAGAAGCTATAAGATATGCAAGAGAGAATAAAATACCATTTTTGGGAATATGTCTTGGAATGCAGCTTTCTATTATAGAGTTTGCCAGAAATGTACTGGGTATCAAAGATGCCAACTCCATGGAGTTTGACAAATCTACAAAAAATCCTGTAATCTATTTGATAGATGAATTTATAGATGCAAGTGGTACAAGACAGGTTAGAACTACAACTTCACCTCTTGGTGGTACCATGAGACTTGGTGAGTATGAGTGTAATGTAAAAAAAGAGAGTAATTTGTATAGAGCTTATGGAAGCAGTACAATATATGAAAGACACAGACACAGATATGAAGCTAATCCAAAATATAGAGAAGAGTTGGAAAAAAACGGTATGATAGTTACTGGCGAATCTGACGGATTGATAGAGGTTGTAGAGGTAAAAGATCATCCATGGTTTTTGGGAGTTCAATTTCATCCTGAATTTACTTCAAGATTAAAAAATCCAAATCCATCTATACTTGCTTTTGTAGAGGCATCTATAAAAAACAGAGATTAAATGCACAGAAAGCATCAGATATTAAATCAAAAGAGTATAGATGCTCTTTTGAAAAATCGCTTCAGAGGGGAGTTTTTAGGCTTAAAAGATCTTCCCCACCCAAATACCTTCAAAGATATGGATAGAGCTGTCAATAGGCTTGTAGAGGCTATTAAAAGCAATGAAAAGATAGTAGTAGTAGGTGATTATGATGTAGATGGTGTAACTGCTACATCAATTATGAGACTATTTTTTGATGAGATTGGTTATAAAGCAGAGTGGATAATACCAAACAGATTTACAGACGGATATGGAGTATCTACAACTATTTTGGAGAGGATAGATGAGAGTGTATCTGTAATTGTAACTGTTGATAATGGTATATCTGCCATTGAAGCTGCTAATGAGTGCAAAAAAAGAGGAATAGATTTAATCATTACAGATCATCATATAGTACCCTCACAAAAACCAAAAGCCTATGCAATAATTGATCAAAAACAGCTTGATTGTACTTTTCCTCATCAAGAGGTTTGTGGTGCTCAGATAGCCTGGTATCTGTGTGCAGCACTCAATAGAGCAATTGGTGCAGATATATCTATGCAGTCATATATAGAGTTTACAGCATTGGCAATTATAGCTGATATTATGCCTCTAAAGCATATAAACAGAGCTATGGTAGAAAGGGGGCTTGTATATCTAAACAATTCAAATAGAGCCTTTATGAGAGCATGGAGAGAGAGATTTGGCAATAGTATATTAAAAGCAGATGATATAGCATTTAAAATGGCTCCTATGCTAAATAGTGCAGGTAGATTAGAAGATGCAAAAGTTGCATGTGATTATTTGTGTACGCAAAGTATTGAAGAAGCAAGAGTACTTTTAGATGAGCTTGTAGATTTGAATGAGAGAAGAAAAACTTTGGAGAGTGATATTACAAAAGAGGCTTTGGAAATTGTTGATGACTCTAAGCCTGTTGCAGTAGTGGCTTCTGAAGATTGGCATGAGGGAGTTGTGGGAATAGTAGCAGCAAGAGTAGCAAGAAAATTAGAAAAACCATCTATAGTATTAACAGGTGCCAAAGAGTACTACAAAGGCAGTGGTAGAACATTTGGAGATTGCCATTTATACAATCTAATAGATAGACACAGAGATATGTTACACAAATTTGGAGGACATAGTGCTGCTATTGGTATGAGTATAAAGAGATCACAATTAAACTCTTTTATAGATGCTATATCTGCTGATGCTATAGATATTTGTGCTTTGGGTATATATGAAGATCCTGATATTTTGGGTATTTTAAATTTTAATAATATAGATTTTGAATTGTATGACATATTACAAAAGTATGAACCCTATGGTGAAGCAAATCCAAGACCAAAATTTATATCAAGAGATGTAAATATTATAGAAAGTAGAGCTATAGGAGCAGAAAAAAATCACTGTAGATACAAATTTGAACAGTATGGAGTATATATAGATGGGATAGAGTTTAGAACAGATATATTCATACCTCCAAAGAGTAGAGTAGATATACTCTATACAGTTACTCTAAACAGCTTTAGAGGAGAAGATACTATTCAACTTCTTATTGAAAAGATTGAGATAAAAGATTAATCTTTTAATTGGCAGGTAAAAGTTTTATGTAAAGCTTTTACTCTTTATCTTTAATCATTGAGAGTAAACTCAATGCTGTTCTATATATGGGAATCCATTCTCTTTAAGAACAGATCTTATATGTTCTTGATGCTCTTTGCCTTTTGTCTCAAGTGCTACACTCACATGAGCATCTCCAAACTTCAAATCAGTAGAAGTTCTATCATATCCAATCTGTACAATATTTGCATTACACTTTTCTATTAGTTCTGAAAATCTCTTTAGTGCTCCTGGCTTATCAATCAAAGTTACAATAAGTTTCATTTTTCTGTATGACTTCATCAAACCTTTTTCAATAATCAAAGAGAGCATTGTTACATCTATATTTCCACCACTTAAAATTATGCCTATTTTACTACCTTTTGGTAGATTTAAATGTCCGTGCATCAAAGCTGCCACTCCTACAGCTCCGGCACCTTCTACCATCAGTTTTTGTCTCTCAAGTAGAAATAAAATTGCATTTGCTATCTCATCTTCACACACCAAATCCATTCTGTTTACATTTTTTAAAATATACTCTAGTGTAACTGGTGAAGTATCTCTTACTGCTATACCATCAGCTATAGTTCTAACTGATGTGGTATCTATAGGTTTTTTTGCATCAAAAGATTGTTTCATAGCAGGAGCTCCCTCTGCAGCTATACCAATTATCTGCATTTGTGGTCTAATTGCTCTAGCTGCTATTGCACACCCAGATATTAATCCACCACCGCCAACAGGAATTACTGTAGCATCAAGATCAGGTTGTTCTTGTAGCATCTCTATCATTATGGTACCCTGTCCTGCTATTACCTCTTTGTCAGCAAAAGGGTGTACAAAATCTTTGTTATTCTCTTTGGCATAAGAGATGGCAAACTCATAAGCTTCATCATAATTGCTTCCATGCAAAATAACTTCTGAACCAAGCTCTTTTACTCCGACTACCTTTGTAAGTGGAGTAGATTCTGGCATTACAATAGTACCTGATATTCCAAAGTGCTTGGCTGCATATGCAACACCTTGGGCATGATTTCCCGCACTTGCTGCTACAACACCATTGGTTTTTCCCTCTTCAACAAGTATTGCAATTTTGTTAAAAGCTCCCCTGATTTTAAAAGAACCTGTTCTTTGGAGATTCTCTTTTTTGAGATATACATTATATCCACTTATCTCACTAAGTATTGGTGCATAGGCAAAAGGTGTATTAGATATGATACCCTCTAATCTCTTTTTGGCATTTTTTATATCATTTAAGTTTGGCATTACACTATCCTGAGTAAAATTGGGTGTATTATACCAAAAGAGCAAAAGGATATATCAATGGAGTGTGAATTTCCAACAATCAACAGTAATCCTGAAGAGATGAGAGAGTATTTTGACAAGTGTAAAACCATTGCAGTCATTGGAGCATCACCAAATCCTCAAAAAGATAGTCACAAAGTAACAGCATATCTGATAAATCAAGGATATAGAGTATTTCCTATATATCCCAAAGAGGATGAGATATTGGGACAAAAGGTATATAGATCTTTGGCTGAAATCGATGAATCTGTAGATATGGTTGTGGTATTTAGAAAACCTGAAGCTTGCAAGCCAATAGCTGAAGCCTGTATCAAAAGAGGTGATGTCAAAGTATTGTGGTGCCAAATAGGTATAGTCAATAATGAAGCTGCAAAGATGGCAAAAGAGGCTGGTATTGATGTGGTTCAAAATCACTGTGCCATGGTAGAACACAGGAAATTGGTAAATGAGAATTAAACTTTTAATTTTTTTATTTATAACTTCATCTTTGTATGCTGAGTTTAAAGCTACTATTTCTCCTATACCACCAAATATAAAGCAAAAGATGATTGGTGTAACTTGGCACAGAGGTTGTCCTGTACCACTGAATGATTTGAGATATATAAAGATGACCTATATAAACTTTTTTTATCAAGATAGGGTAGGGGAGATGATAGTACATAAGAGTGTAGCCAAAGATGTAGTAGATATATTTCATAAGTTGTATGATATGAGGTATCCAATAAATAAAATGAAGCCTATATATCACTACAGAGGTAATGATTGGCTCTCTATCGAAAATGATAATACATCTGCTTTTAATTGTAGAAAATTGACAGGAAATAGAGGTAAGTGGTCAAATCATGCATATGGAAGAGCTATAGATATAAATCCTATTGAAAATCCATATATATCAAGAAGTGGAAGAATAGCACACAAAGAGTCATACAAATTTAGAAACAGAAACCACGATATAAGAAGGGTTCATGACAAAGCAGTATTGTCAAGGTATGATAAAGTTGTAAAACTATTTAAATCTCATGGTTGGATTTGGGGTGGAGATTGGAACAGTATCAAAGATTATCAACACTTTGAAAAGAGATAAAGGAGATTTATGAGATTTGGCAGCATAACCTTATTGTTTCTGTTTAATATATTTATATATGCTGATTGTAAAGTAACAGGAGTGGCTGTTGATGATGTACTAAATGTAAGGCAAAGCAGTAATCCAAACTCAGATATTATTGGAGAGTTGGCATCAGACAGTAGTGGTATAAAAGTGCTAAAGTGTCAAAGAAGAGAGAGTGGGGGTACTTGGTGCAAAATAAAATACAGAGACTCTATAGCTACTATGATAGGTTGGGTAAATAGTAGATTTATCAGTTGTGATAAGCCAAAGATAATAACTATTCCAAGAGGTACAAAATATTGTGTAAGTAGTGTAAAAAGGGGTGATGTTTTAAATGTACGAATAGGTCCTTCACCATCTGCCAAAAAGATAGGAGAACTCGGTTATATGAGTACAGAACTCAATATAATAATGTGTGCAGACTTTCCAAACGGTACAAGATGGTGTAAGATATTTTATAATTATAAAGGAAGTACTATAACAGGTTGGATAAATGCAAAATATCTAACTGCATGTGAAGATAACTAAAGCAGTAAATCTACTCTCAATACAAGTTGAGAGTAGAAGAGTTTTTATATCAGTGGTGAATCTTCTCTTTGTCAAGAATTTTGATCTCTTTACTGAAGTTTGGTTTGTGCAGATAGTTTGCTATATAACTGTTTCCCTCTTTTAAAGAGAGACTAATCTCTTGAAGTTTTTCTATCTTCTCTTTATCCATTGGTAGATTACTTAACTCTTTTAATTTGTGTAAACACATATCCATATAGCTTAATACCTCTTTTAGCTCTG
>JAMOSA010000056.1 GCA_027063325.1 Campylobacteraceae bacterium | reverse complement strand
AGAGGCTATATCTATATATCTGTAAACAGAGAGTGAATCTATTGACAGTATAATTCCATTATGTTTTTGAGCCAGTTCAAGAGCCAAGGCACTCTTGCCTGAAGCTGTTTGACCTATAATTGCAATCTGTTTAAATCTATTCATAATAGTAATAATATCACAAAGGATAAAATATGCAATTAAAACCTGACTGTTTGGCGTGTCTGTATCAACAGATACTTAGAGTAACAAAAGTAAGCAATATATCAGAAGAGTTGGCAGAAGATATTATGAAAGATGCAGCTTATACCATTGCAAAAGATTTACCAATGAAGCTAACTCCTCCACAAGCTGCTGCAATTTTGTATCCAAAGTACTACAATCTGCTAAAAACAGACGATCCGTACCGCAATATAAAAAAATTATCCATAAAGAAAGCAAAAGAGCTTACAAAACTGGTAGAGAGTTATATAAAAAATGCCAAAGATCAACTCGATATGGCTCTTAGAGTATCAACAGCTGGGAATGTAATAGATTTTGCTTCTCAAAAAGAGTATGATTTGGAGAGTGAAGTAACCAATATTATAGATGCACAATATGCCATAGATGATAAAGCCATACTTATTGAGAGATTAAAAAAGAGTCAAAATCTGCTGATATTAGCAGATAACAGCGGAGAGCATATATTTGACAAACTCTTACTAAAAACAATAAAATTTCATATACCAAATATAAATATATATTATGCAACAAGAGGAGTGGCAATTATCAATGATGTAACCTATCAAGAGGCAAAAGAGAGTGGAATAGATGAGTTTGCAACTATAATTAATAGTGGTGTTGATACACCATGCTTTTTATATGAAAGAGCATCAAAGTATATGCAAAAGATTTATGATAATGCAGATACAATCATAGCCAAAGGTATGGGTAACTATGAGTGTATGGAGATGATAGAGGATAAGAGATTATTTTTCTTGATGAAAATCAAATGCAGTGTAGTTGCTCAAAATATAAAAGAGCCAGAAGGTTCACTGATATGTAAAAATAGTGTAAATATTTAAAATATTAAACTATAATTATAAATAGTTATTATGTATAATTAGAGTACAATATCAATATAATTATTAAAAATAGGAGTATAGTTTATGAAAAAAGTACTAATGATTTTATTTTTAGCTCTATTTGGTACTATAGATGCACTCGAGATTAGACCATTAAAAGAGAATGCAACATTGACAGATGTCTTTAATACAAACTGTCTGCAGATGACACAATCCCAACAGATGCTAAAAGCATATATTATGAAAGGGCTTAACAGTAACTTTGATAATCCAAACAAAAATCTAAAAAAAGCAATACCACTATATGATAAAAGATTTTTGGATATAAAAAGATACTTTCAAACCAAGCTCAAAGACAAAGAGGCAATCGAAGCATTCAACAAAGCCCAAAAGATATGGAATGAGAGTAAAGAGATACTGGAAAAAAATCCTACAAAAGAGGGAGCATTAAAATTAAAAGAGAATTTTGAACAAATGACACCTCTGCTTCTTAGAGGTTCAAAACCTCTTGCCAATGAGGGGCTAGAGCTTCTTACAACAACAGGTAAACTCTGTAGGGATCCTATGAAGATAACTATTGATTATCTTTTGAGAATCTGGGGTGTGGATATTCCAAACTATGAATCTGATGTAAAAAATATAATCGAAGATTTTCACAAAAATCTGGATAAACTAACACAAAATTCACACAATACACCCAAGACTCTAAAACTACTTGAAAAATCAAAAATGGGATTTAAGTTTTTTGAGATGATGTATCGATCCAAAACAGCAAAGATACCAAGTCTATTATCAAGAAAGGCTGATGAAAACTTTAAAATCATCAGAGAGATAAAAAAAGAGTATAAGAGCAATTTAAAATAAAAAAGATAGAGAATATAATCATTTTATTAATCAATATTGCGATATACTCCAAATATTTTTGGAAAAAGTTGTAAATTATGTTAAACAAAATACTACAAGAGTTGCAAAATAACCATGTTTTCCTAACAGGAAGTGCCGGTACCGGCAAAAGCTTCCTTACAAACAGAGTAATAGATGAGTACAAACTGCAATCAAAAGAGGTAATATCTCTTGGCTCAACTGGTATCAGTGCTGTAAATATAGGTGGTATGACTATTCACAGTTTCTTTGTTTTTGGTATATCATCTTCACTTGAAGAGTTGGTATATAATGATAAAAGAAACAAAAAAAGATTAAATGAACTAAAAAAGATTCTACAATCAATAGATCTAATTGTAATTGATGAAATCAGTATGGTAAGTGCAGATCTGCTTGATATGATACGCTACCGTATAGATTCAATGGAGTTTAAAGGTAAAATTTTGTTTGTAGGTGACTTTTTTCAACTGCCACCAGTATCCAAAAGAGCCAATACATCCAATCTGTTTTCAAACAGACTATACGCCTTTGAGAGTGAGAGTTGGAGTTACTTTGCACCAAAAACCATAGAATTAACTGATATAAAACGAACAAAAGACAAAGAGTTTGCCAAGATACTCTCTCAAATAAGATTTGGTATATGTAACAGTGAAGTGATGGAGTATCTCTATACTCTTTATCATAATCAAGATATTTACAAAAATGAGCCTACATATCTATTTGGTAGAAACATAGAGGTTGATATGATAAACCAAAGTAGTATAGAGGAACTAAATGGCAAAGAGTACTGCTTCTATACAGATGTTGAAAACAGTGCAAATATAGACAAAAAAAGACTCAACAATTGGGTAGAGTTACTCCCTATATCCCGTGAACTTACCCTAAAAGCAGGAGTTCCTGTTCTTTTTACTGTAAACAAATGGGGTAGATTTATGAATGGTGAGAGAGGAGTTGTAAAAGTTGTTGAGGATGATTTTGTAGTAGTAGAAAAGAGTGGAGAATACATAAGAGTAGAAAAACATGAATTTGAAATGCAG
>JAMOSA010000055.1 GCA_027063325.1 Campylobacteraceae bacterium | reverse complement strand
ATATGAAAGTAAATGAGAAGTTTTTGAATATCACTTCAAATATGGTTAGATTGCCAGGAAGAAATGTATGGAGACTCAAAGGACGAAGTTGGGGTTGTAACAGACCTGCTGGAGTTTCTGCAATAAAACTTAGGAATATGGGGTATGATGTATATGGTTGGGATGTAGAGTGGCACTATACAAAAGATGGTAAACCAAAAGAGAGTGCCAAAAAAATATTTAAAATTATTGAAAATAAATTCAAATATGGAAGACTTTTTACTCCAAACCACCTTGTTTTGCTTATGCATGATGAGATGTTTTGGGGATATGAGGGAACAGTTGAATTTGAGAGATTTGTAAAGATGATAAAAGGCTCACCTTTGTATAAATTTGATTTACTTGAAAACTATCCAAGAGGCATAAAGTTTGCACAAAAAATCTAAAAGTATCTCATTGAGTCTAAGTGGTGGAGCATTGAGAGTTGCAGCACATATTGGTGTAATTAGATTTTTGAAAGAGAAGGATATAGATATATCAGCAGTATCTGGTAGTAGTGCAGGGGCTATGATAGCTCTGCTTTTGGCCTCTGGTGTAGAATATACAAAGATGGAAGAGTTTATAAAGAGTCTAAAAAGAAGAGATTTGATGAAATTTACTTCTAATAGTGGTATATTTCATCTTGGAGGTATCAAATCAAAACTTCTTGATAGATTCAAAGATAATCTTTTATATCAAAACATACCATGCTATGTGGCTGTAACAAATATACTAAATGGAGAAGTAGAGTATCTAAATAGTGGAGATATGGTAGAAAATACTATAGCATCAAGCTCTCTTATACCACTTTTTACTCCTGTTAGATTAAATGGAAAATTATATGCTGATGGAGGACTTAAAGATAACTTGCCTGTCAAACCACTCCTTAGATATAATAATCCTATACTTGGTATAGATTTAAACCCTTTGCCACAGAGTGAACCAAACTCATTTTGGAATCTCTCTTTGCATACTATAATGCTTGTTTTACAAAATAGCACCATACCATCTAAAGAGTTGTCTAATTATACATTGAGTATTGATGGCATAGAGACTATGCATCTGTTTGATTTTAGTATGATTGATAAAGCTATAGAGATGGGATATGAGAGTATATCAAATTCATGGTTTCAGATTGAGAGAACTCTTTTTTCAAATTGACAGGAGTATCCTGCCAATTATTGGATTACTATTGATCTTTTTTATCCAACTGTTGACCAACAATTGCACCAGTTACAGCACCAGCTGCTGCACCAATAGCTGCTGTTTTTGAATTACCCATCATAGCACCAGCCAATCCTCCTACTGTCGCACCACCCAATGCTCCACTTTGTGTCTTTGTAGCACAACCACTCATACCAGCTATAAAAACAAACAGAGCTACTACTTTTATATATTTTGATATTTGCATACTCTATTCTCCTTTGATTATTTCATATAATTATAGCATACTATCTTATATCTACTCTCAACTATATAATCGACATTATACACTTTAAAAAACTTTCAGCCTCTACAGAAAATATATCCAAAGTCAATCATTAAATTTAATATTTATTATTAATTCAGATAGTATATGATAGAATTAAGCTCATTTCAATTAAAGGGAGGATGTATATGAAAAAATTATTGACAGTTACAGCACTAAGTAGTTGTTTGGTATTGGGATTATATGCACAAACACCAACCAAAACAGAAGCACCAACTACACAAAGTGTTAATCAGAGTGCAAATGTAATAAATCTTGCAGGAAAACAGAGAATGCTTACTCAAAAGATGAGTAAAGAACTTTTGATGATAGCAAAAGGTATAAATGTAGAGAAAAATAAAAAAGAGTTACAAAAGACAATGGCACTCTTTGATAAAACCCTAAAAGGATTGATAGAAGGAGACAAGAGTCTAAATCTACCAGCTACACAAAACAAAGAGATTTTGGAGCAATTAAAAGTAGTATCTAATTTGTGGGAATCTTTCAAAAAGAGTATTGAAGCCAAAGATTTGCAAAAAGTTGCACAACAGAATCTACCTCTTTTGAAAAATATGAATAAAGCAGTAGGAATGTTTGCAAAACAGAGTGGCTCAAAACTCTCTCCTGAGATGGCAGATACAATAAATCGTGCAGGAAAGCAGAGAATGCTTACTCAAAAGATGACAAAAGAGTTGCTTTTAATTGCCAATGGTATTGATGTAGAAAAAAACAGAGAAAATATTAAAAAGACAGCAGAGTTGTTTGAAAAGACTCTAAATGATTTGATTGCAAAATGCAAAGATGACAAAATCAAAGCTCAACTTGAAGTTGTATCAAAAATATGGGCAGAGTATGCACCTATAATCAAAAATGTAGATACTTCAGAGTCAGCACTCAAAAAAGCAGATGAATTAAATATGACTCTTCTTAAAAATATGAATAAAGCAGTCAAAATGTATGAAGCTTCGGCAAATAAGTAGTTAACATACTTAATGAGTAAATTTTAATACTCTCTAAAAGTGAGGCTTAAGCCCCACTTTTAAATTTCTTTAATCTACAAATCTTGGAGTAGCATTTCTACATCTTTGTAGTGCTTTGTATGAAGCTCTGTTGTTTGGATATTTACCAAAGTGTGCCATTCCTATACTTTTGCAGCTATATTTTGATCTTGTACACCCTTCATATCTTAGATATTGATAACCATCTTTAAATACTCTTACTCTTCTGTCATAACAGACATATGGGTAGTAGTTACTACTCTTTACATATCCATAGGTTCCATCAGCTGTTTTTACTTCTACATATTCAGCATTTAAAAATGTAAAAACACTACCTGCTACTACAAGCATAAAAATTAATTTTTTCATCTTTAATCCCTTTTTTGTGGTATATTATAGTTATACCCTTTTTATACTTAATAGATAATAAAAAAAATATCTGCTTTTATTTTATAATAGAAATTAATTTATCTATCAAT
>JAMOSA010000054.1 GCA_027063325.1 Campylobacteraceae bacterium | reverse complement strand
AATATTAATTACTACCCTAATTAGTTTTCAAACTAAAGATACAATCACTTTGCAATCAGCAAAAAGATTGTTTAAGTTAGCCTCTACACCTCAAGATATGATAAAATTGGATGAAGATATTATATCCAAAGCTATATATCCAGCTGGTTTTTACAAAAAGAAGGCAAAATCAATAATTGCAGTAACACAAGAGTTGATAAATAAATTCAATTCAGATGTACCAGACAGTTATGACAAATTGGTATCTATCAAAGGTATCGGACCAAAAACTGCCAAAATTGTATTAGAAAGAGCATATAATCAAGATGTAATTGCTGTAGATACACATCTGCATAGAGTTTTAAATCTGCTAAATATTATAGATACCAAAAATGTCAGTGAGAGTGATAAAGCTATAGAGCAGATAGTACCTAAAAAGCTTCGCAGTGGATTTAACAAATTATTTGTAAGCTTTGGGCAAGTGGTATGCAGACCAAATTATCCAAAATGTGATCAATGCCCCATATCAAAATACTGCCCACAAAGTAACACTTAGGTATAATCAATAGATACTATTCAATGGAGTTTTTATATGGTAGTTACAAAATATAATGCAAATGGAAATGACTTTGTAATATTTCATGACAAAATCAAAAAACCCAGAAATGATTTAGCAAAACTTTTATGTGATAGACATGCAGGAGTTGGGGCTGATGGTTTGGTAATATTGGTGCCTCACCCTGAGTATGATTTTGAGTGGGAATTTTATAACAGTGATGGCAGTGAAGCTTCAATGTGCGGTAATGCCACCAGAGCAGTAGCACACTACGCCATAGAAAAAGGTATATCAGTAGGTAATAAGGCAGAGTTTTTGACAGGTGCTGGAGTAATAAGTGCTGAGGTAAATGGACTCTATGTAGTTACAGATATGCTTCCACCCAAAATTATAGATAAAGATATAGTAGAGTATGACAAAAAGTGGTGGTTGATTGATACTGGAGTACCACACCTAGTAACTGAGGTTGAGAGTGTAGATAATTTTGATATAGAGATGGCAAGAGAGCTAAGATATAAATATAATGCCAATGTAAATATATACTCAGTACATACAAAATCTCTTATGGTTCGTACATATGAGCGTGGTGTAGAAGATGAGACATTGGCTTGTGGTACAGGTATAACTGCTTGTTATGTAAAAGCCAAAGAGGAGTCAAAAGTGCCAGATAGTGATTGTGTGGTATTTCCAAAAAGTGGAGATGAAATATATATGGAGTACAAAGATGGAAAGTATAGGTTTGGAGGTAAAGTTACAAAGACATTTGTAGCTGAAATTACTATGGATATACCTCATTATATGATATAAAGGGTATTTGTGGAGTATAGTATATTAGCTATCATTCTAACTACTATTGCTATAGCTACACTCATAAATATACTACTACGCCGTTTTGATATACCTACTGCTATTGGGTATATCATTACAGGTACTGTTATTGGTCAAATATTTAGCCTAAACTATCAAACACACAATGAATTACTTCAAGAGTTTGCAGAACTTGGAATAGTCTTTTTGATGTTTACAATAGGTTTAGAGTTTTCTATAAAGCATCTAAAGGCTATGAAAAAAGAGGTCTTTTTATTTGGATTGCTTCAAGTAGTAATTACTGGTAATATGTTTGGAGCTTTTTTAGATCAAATATTAGGATTAGAGTTAAAAAGTGCTATTATCATAGGTTACTCTTTATCACTCTCTTCAACTGCAATTGTACTAAAGATACTAACTGAAAGAGGCGAAATACACAGTGGATATGGTAGAGTAGTACTTGGTATTTTACTATTTCAAGATATTGCAGTAATTCCTATACTATTAATGCTTACAATATTTACAAACCCATCAAACAGCGTAGAAGAGATGCTCTTTCAGACTCTTATTGGTATGGTGATTTTGTTATTTGTAATATTTATATTTGGTAAGTATATTTTGGAAAAATTCCTAGCTTGGACATTATCAGTTGATTCTGAAGAGATATTTTTAATTGCTACTCTTATGATAGTAATAGGCTCTTCATACTTAGCACATATATTGGGTTTTAGTTATTCACTAGGAGCATTTTTAGCTGGTATGACACTGGCTGAAACAAAATACAAATATAGAATCGAAGCTGATCTACTTACCTTTAGAGATATATTTTTGGGGATATTTTTTGTTACTATAGGTATGCAAATTGATCTTCATATATTTATAGAGTATGGTCTATTGATACCTCTTTTTGTAGTTGGAGTTATGATAGCAAAAGCTTTGATACTATACTTCATACTTACTCTATTTATACAAAAAAGGACAGCTTTTAAGAGTGCTTTGAGTCTAATGCAAGTAGGTGAATTTGCATTGGCAATATTTGCAATTGCTATACAAAACAGATTGCTTGATACTCAAACTACACAAATACTTATATTAACTATTGTATTTAGTATGATTGTTACACCATTTGTTATAAATAATATTAAAGTATTGGCAGATAAGTTTGTACCGACTATAGTAGAAAAAGAGTTAAATATAGTATCTAGTGGATATTCAAATCATATAATAGTATGTGGATATGGACCAATTGCCAAAAAGATTACAAAATATCTCCAAAAATTATCTATTCCTTATATAGTAGTAGAGCATGATAATAAATTGGTAGAAGAGGCAAAAAAAGATGGTATAGATGTAATACTTGCTAATGCGGCTTCACATACTGTAATGAAAACTCTCGGTGCAAAAGATGCAGTAGCTATAATAGTAGCTATAGAGAATCCAGCAAAAACAAGAATGGTTGTAGATACAATTACCACAGTAGCACCAAATATACATACAGTAGTAGCAGTCAAAAATCATAGCCACCAACAGATAATTGAAACCTTTGCAGTAGATAGTATCATAAATGCATCTGAATTAATTGCAGAAGCTATCATACAAGAGGCACTAAAGTGCAAATTAAATATGGAT
>JAMOSA010000053.1 GCA_027063325.1 Campylobacteraceae bacterium | reverse complement strand
TACTTCCTTTTGGTACACTGTGTAATCTTGAATCTACAAATACCGGTTGAAAATGTTTTGTATATTTTATTTTATCCAGTGAATACTGTAGTTGGTAATTCTTGCAAACAGGAATTACTCTTAGTAGATAATCTAAATGAAAGGGAGCTATCTCTTTATCTTGGTATATATACCCATCTACTTTAAATGTTGTCCTAAATAGAGTATCTGATATGATATAACCATCTGCCTCTTTGTACAAATACTCAATATCTGGTACAATTGTCTGTAAAAGTTTAGAGTCACTACCAACAAACAGTCTCTTATCACTATTTAAAATTATCTCAAATGCTTTAACCCAACTGTCAGGAAGTATGGATATAGAGTTTTTATGAGTTAATATCATCTTCAAAAAACTCATTTCATGTTCTCGTAAAAGTACAAAGTCAGCATCTTTATGCAATAGTACATATCTCAACAGTCTAAATGCCGCATCTTTTAATGAATCAACTCTAATCCAGGCTATCTCACTATCTATGGATATATGTGTAGTATCACCCTCAAACATAATTGCATATGCACCATTTGCTATAGCTGATGGAATATCCTCTATAGAGTTAGCCAAAAAGAGATCTCCCTCTTCCACTTTTGAGGGAAATATAGTAGCAGAGGATATTGTATGAATAACTGGATTGTTTACAAGAGTACCAGCTGTTATATTTAGTAGATCTTCTATCTTCATCTTCACCCGATTGCCGTCCCGGCTTCTTTTCTAAGTTCTGGTCTAATAAGAGCCAATCCATTTGAATCTTTTGCAGCAAGTAACATACCCTCAGATACCATTCCCATTAATTTCGCAGGTTTTAGGTTGGCTACTACACACACTTGGGTACCTGTTAAATCTTCAGGTGAGTACCACTCTTTGATACCTGCAATTATCTGTCTTGGTCTATCTTCTCCTAAATCAACTTGAAGTTTGAGCAGTTTTTTACTCTTTTTAACCTCTTGAGCCTCAATAACTGTACCAACTTTCAGTGAAGTTTGGAAAAATTGATCTATAGTGATTAATCCCTCTTCATCCTGACACTTTTGGATCTCTTTATCTTTGGATTTATCCTTTGTACTCTCTTTGGCTTCTGGTGTGTTTGTGGCTTCATTTAGCAGTATCTCTTCAATTCTTGGAAACAGAGGTGGTATCTTTGTGATATTAAACTGAGGCAGTAACTCTTTGTCTTTTATATATTTGTTATAGCTGTTACTATCTATCTCAAATGCCAATGATGAAGCTATCTTGTTGGTTGTTTTTGGCATAACAGGGTGTAGCATTATGGCAACTTTTGCCAAGATATTTGCTATAAGACCAATTAGAGCAAGAGCTTCTTCTTCTTTGTTTTCTTTCATTAACTCCCATGGTTTGTATTGATCAATAGCTTTGTTTGCTATAGACAGAGGTTTCCAAAGCTCTTCGAGATATCTATGCAGTTGCATATCAAACAAAAGAGGTTCAAGCTTGTCAATAGAGTTATATACTTCATCCAACTCATTTTGGTAATACTTTGTAATATTTTCACTTGTTATTTTTGAGTTTGAGTATTTACTGCTCATACCTATTACTCTGTTTAGTAAGTTACCCAAATCATTACCCAAATCTGAATTGATTCTATCCATTAATGCTTTTTGGCTAAAATCACCATCTCCGCCAAATGGTACCTCTCTGAGCATAAAGTATCTAAAATTCTCTAACCCATAGGCATCTGCAACCTCTTTTGGATTTACAACATTACCTTTTGATTTACTCATCTTTTCGCCATTTCTTGTCCACCATCCATGAGCTGCTATGTGTTTTGGCATCTCCATCTCCAGACTCATTAAAAATGCAGGCCAATATACAGCATGGAATCTTAGTATATCTTTGCCAATGAGGTGAACTCTGGCTGGCCAGTAGTCTATTTTGGCTTCATCTGTTCCATATCCAAGTGCAGTCAGATAGTTCATAAGAGCATCTAACCATACATACATTACATGTTCTGGTTCACCCAAAGATTCAGGCAGTTTTACACCCCAGTCAAAACTGGTTCTGGTAATTGATAGATCTTCCAAGCCTCCCTCTACAAATCTGATAACTTCATTTCTTCTGGTTTTTGGTAGTATGCATTTTTCATTCTCTTTGTACCACTTCAAAAGAGGTTCTTGGTACTTACTGAGTCTAAAGAAGTAACTCTCTTCTTCTACTATTGTTGTTGGTTTACCACACTCAGGGCAGTATTCACCATCAACAAGTTGAGTCTCTGTAAAGAATGCTTCACAGGATATACAGTAGTGACCTCTATATACATCTTTGTATATATCACCCTTCTCATACATCTTTAAAAAGGCTACCTGAACCCCTTTTTTGTGCTCTTCGTCAGTAGTTCTTATGAATTTGTCATAAGTTATATCAAACTCATCCCACAAATCCTTGAATCTTTTGGAGATCTCATCTGCATACTCTTTTGGTAGTTTGCCTCTGGCTCTAGCGGCTTGTTCTATCTTTTGACCATGTTCATCTGTTCCTGTCAAAAAGAATGTATCTAATCCGGCCATACGAGAGTATATAGCAAGTGTATCGGCAATAATTGTTGTATATGCATGACCAATGTGTGGTATATCATTGACATAATATATTGGTGTTGTTATATAAGCTTTTTTACACTGTTGTGACATATTGGTGTATCCTTGGAGATGAAGAGTTATCCTTTGGTAATCCAACTACTTGGAACTGCCAAAGGTTGTTTATGTTATTTTAGCGAAATTTGCTCTTTTGGTCGCTTATATTCTGAGATAGATTTATAGCTATTGCCCATATTGTTACCATCAATAATCCATTTTCGTGATGAAAAGTGGTATTTACAATTGATACTATAGTATTTGCTATAAGCATCATGAGGGCTATAGTGGTGTAAACAGACTCTTTTGAATTAATATACAGCTTTACAGCTAGTGATATTTGAAATACTAT
>JAMOSA010000052.1 GCA_027063325.1 Campylobacteraceae bacterium | reverse complement strand
GTGGTACTGCAACAGCGGGAAAAGAGGAGAGACAGATTGTAGCCTCAAAAGAGGGATTTGTCAGATACTATAATATATCTGTATTTAAAAATAGAGAAGATAAATATATAGTAGCAAACAGAAGAAATGCTGGTATCTTGTTGGTTGAACCAAAGATAAAAGCACTCTTTGATGGTAAATTGTATGTATCAAGTACTCATGATGAAGTTGTACTGTTGCATAAGCCTGTAGATGGAGATAGTTCTAAAGAGGTAAAATATACCTTTAGAAAGAGTGATATTGCCAAATCGAATGAACTTGCCGGTGTTGGTGGAAGTATAGAGGGTAAAATATTCTTGCCATATGAGAGTGGACAAGAGATAGTAGCAGGAGATTCCATAGCAGAGATTATCAAAGAGGGATGGAGTGTACCAAGAGATATTCCATTTGCCAGTGAATTGAAAGTTGCCAATGGAGATCCAGTGACTCAACCGGTTAAAGCAGACTCAAAAGGTGTAGTTAAATACTTCCTTTTAAAGGGTGATTATCTTGAGCCTACAGATAGTATAAAAAGCGGAGAGCCGGTAGAAGAGAAGGGATTGTTTGCTGTAATTGTTGACAGTAGTGACAGAGAAGCAGCCAGACACTATATATCAAGAGGTTCTATCATTCAGGTACCTGCAGGTGAAGCGGTAGAAAGAGGTGATATTATCTCCAAGCCAAAAGATCAAGCTCAGGTGGTAATTGCAGAGTGGGATCCATACTCAGAGCCAATTATTGCAGAAAAAAGAGGTATCGTAAAATTCAATGATATTATTTCAGGAATTACAGTATCTGAGCAGTATGATGAGATTACAGGTGATACAAGATTGGAGCTAAATGAGTATATTCCAGCTGCATACAAGCCTGAAATTGTACTATATACAGAAGATGGCAGTACCATACCATACAAGCTTGAGCCAAAAACAATTCTGTTTGTTCATGATGGCGAAGAGGTGAGTGTAGCTGATATTTTGGCAAAGAAACCAAAAGAGGCTACAAAATCAAAAGATATTACCGGTGGTCTTCCAAGAGTATCAGAGTTATTTGAAGCTAGAAGACCAAAAGATATAGCCCTAATTGCCAAAATTGATGGTAAAGTTAGAATAGGTAAACCTCTAAGAGGAAAAGCCAGATTGATTATAGAGGGTGAAAATGGTCAAATTACCGAGCAGTTTGTAGATAAAGGCAAACAGATACTAGTTAATGAAGGAGATTTTGTACACACTGGAGAGAAACTAACTAGTGGAACAATCTCAAGTCATGATATACTTGAAGCTTTGGGTGAGAAGGCTTTGTTTGATTATATTGTATCTGAAGTTCAGCAGGTATATAGACGCCAGGGTGTTAATATCTCAGATAAGCATATTGAGATAATTGTATCTCAGATGATGAGACAGGTAAAAGTGGTAGATAGCGGAGATACTAAATTTATCGAAGGTGATATAGTATCCAAGCGTAAGTTTATGAGAGAGAATGAGAGAGTCTTGGGGCTTGGTGGTGAACCTGCTATTGCAGAACCACTACTAGTAGGAATTACTAGAGCAGCAGTTGGAGCAGATTCAATAATCTCAGCCGCATCATTCCAAGATACCACAAAGGTACTGACTACAGCTTCAATTGCAGGTACTGTTGATATGCTAGAAGATCTAAAAGAGAATGTGGTAATTGGTCGTTTGATACCAGTAGGTACAGGAATGATAGACTTCAAAGAGGTAAAATACGAAGCTACACAACAGGAGTAAAAACCCCAATTCTCAAGCCAAGCTTGAGAATTGGTATATAAAAATTGATTACTTTTATACTTTTGCAAATACTCCCAATAGCATCTTGAGAGCTATTATATATAATAGTACAGCTATTACTCTTTTTACACCTTTTTGACTGAGTTTTGTATGTAGTATATTGTTTCCTACAATTGCTCCAAGCATTGCACCTATTGTTGATGATATAGCCAGGCTCCAATCAATCTGTACAAAGGTAGCATAACTGATCAAAGATGCAATTACTGTAAATGGTATTACAAAGCTGACTGCAACTGCTACCTTTTTGGGTTCAAATCCAAAGAGTATCAAAAGTGGCAGCAGTAGATTGCCTCCACCTATTCCCAAAAGTCCTGCGACTATACCTACTGCTATGCCAAGACTACCCATTATCCAGATATTGTGATAGTCAACTTTTGCCTCTTTTTTGAAAAAGAGCATTATTGATGCACTAAATATCAAAAATATGGCAAATAGTGTTTTGGCTGCATTTTGATCAATATATTTTGATAATTGGGCTCCGATAAAAGCAGACAGAGGCAGGGTAATAATCAAAGGCACAGCAGTATATATATCCAAAACTCCTCTTTTATAGTTTAAAACAGAAGAGGTAGATGTAGTAACAAGCCCGGCCATCAATCCTACTACCTTGGCAAGATCAAACCCTATACCCATAAAGTGAAGTATGGGTATGAGTGCAATTCCAGAACCGGTACCAGCCATTGCAAATATTACAGAGAGTATAAAGCTAATAACAAAATATATAATCATAAAAAATCCAGTAAATATTAATTATCCAGTACCAAAGAGGTATTTGCAAACTCTCTTACTTCACCAATTATGGCACTATACTCATAACCATCATCTATAAGTGCCTTTAATAGATCATCGGCATCACTCTCTTGTACACTCAGCAGTAATCCGCCAGATGTTTGTGCATCATAAAATATAATATCATCACCTCCAAAGAGGGTATTTGTATATGCTTTTATGTACTCTTTGTTGGCATAACTTCCTGCTGGAATCAATCCCATAGCACTATACTCTACAGCTTCTTTCAGTATAGGCAAAGATGAGTATGAAAAGTACAAAGTTACTCTCTGTTGTGCCATCTCTTTGGCATGTCCGGCTAATCCAAATCCTGTAATGTCAGTACATGCATTTACTCTAAATCGCTTCATTGTAAGTGAAGCTTTATAGTTGAGTTGTGTCATTATAGAGACAAC
>JAMOSA010000051.1 GCA_027063325.1 Campylobacteraceae bacterium | reverse complement strand
CTTGATATATCTGCCTTCTATTATAAATTTGTAATAGTTACTTGCCTCTTCATCAAATGGTAAACCATACTCTGCATAAAAACTAAAGTAATAACCATTCTTTGGATTTAGTTTAGAGTCTCTTCTATCATATACAAACTCCATATACGGATATAACATCAAGAAGCTACCCTCTATGATACTATCATCTGAAGCTGTCTTTACTATATCTATATTTTCAAGTGCCACTCCAGCATCAATTGATAAAAATCCGTAACTGTAGCTCAATTTGGCATTAAAATAGGCATTCTCTTCATCATATGTATCATAGGCTTCTTGGAAATAACCACTTTTTATATATAAATCTACAAAGTATTTATTATCATATGAAAATAAAACAGGTTGAAAAAAGTTTACCTCACCCTTTTTTAAATCACTCGAGTATTGAGCTAATACTCCAATCTTTCTGGCTCCTCCCATAAAGTTATAATGGTCATATGTGGCTTTGATTCTGGGACCTACTTCAGAATCAACTCCTCCTGCTATTGTGTAGCTGTGAAGTTTCTCTTTTTTGATTACACTAATCTCTGGTGGAACTACATTGAAAAACTTTTTATTTGTATCAATCAGGGTTTCACCAAATACACCAAGTTGATTGAGAGATGCGTAACTCTCATTAATTTTTTCAGTTGTAAATACTTCACCCTCTTTAAACTTCATTCTTGAGAGAATCACCTCTTTGGGAATATCATCTGGTTTTTTGATTACTTTTGCTTCGCCAAATGTACACAAACCACCCTTTTTTAGTCTATAGAGTAGATTTACATTTCTGGTATCCAGGTCAACATAAGCTTTGGTATCTAAATCATAGCTACAGTATCCATCTTTTAGCAAAGCATTCTTGATACTCTTTTTTATATCTATAAACTTTTGTGTCTCAAAAGGATCACCACTTTTGAATGTGATATACTCTTTTATATTATAGTCACTGCTTATATTTATATCTGCTACTCTTACAGGTTCATTCTCTGTGATATATACTACTATTTTATCTTTATCGTTTTTGATTTTAATTTGTGCATCATAATAGCCTTTGCTGTCCAAAAAGCCTTTTAGTGTACTCTCTATTGATGGTATCAATGATACAGGTATCTTTTTTGTTTTGTCTTTCCAAAAAGCGTACCATGGTACACTCTTTACACCCAAGATAGCATAAGCCTCTTTTGGTTCTATATGTTTTAATCCGACTATCTCAATCTCTTTTTTGGAAATTTGCTCTTTTTGGGTGTTTGTATCCTGTATAGATGGTTCTGCTTCTATATATACAGGTACAAAAGCCAAAGCAATTATTACCAAAAAAGTGTGTAGATACCTATATATCATCGCCTGTTACCTTGTTTGTGTAATGTCTATAATTTTATCTGCTGACCACTTTGCCAAATCTATATCATGTGTAATCAACAATATTCCAACACTCTTTAAAAGTGTCATTAGCAGTTTCATAGTCTCAAGCTGTGTAATATTATCCAAAGCACTCGTTGGTTCATCACACAACAGAAGTTTTGGTCTCATCATAACAGCTCTTAGGATACTGCATCTTTGCAATTCTCCTCCTGATAACTGATGAGGCATACAGTAGAGTAAATCTTTTGTAATACCAAGTGATTTTATATATTCATCGACTCTACTCATATCCACAGCTGTTACCTCTTTTATCTGCTCATATACTGTATATGTAGGATGAAAAGAGCTGTATGGATCTTGAAATATCCATCCTATCTTACTCTTTTTTATCTTACCTCTTTTTGGTTTTAGGTTTCCTGCTATCAACTCAAAAAGTGTACTCTTTCCACTACCACTTGCCCCTACTATTGCAATACACTCTCCTATATTCAAAGACAAAGAGAAGTCTTTATAGAGTAACTTTTGATTATATCCAAAGCTAAGTGACTCTATCTCAAGTACTCTTTGTCCCACACTTTTGCCTTTTATCTTATTTGACCCTTGCCATATACTTTGTATTTGTATGTGGTAAGTTCATTTATGCCCATTGGACCTCTTGCGTGAAGTTTATTGGTAGATATACCAACTTCTGCTCCAAATCCAAATGCACCACCATCTGTAAATCTTGTTGAAGCATTCAAATATACAGTAGAAGCATCTACACTATCCAAAAACTTTTGTGCAGCTTCACAATTTTTGGTTACTATTGCTTCTGAGTGTTTTGAACCAAACCTCTTGATATGCTCTATTGCCTCTTCTACTCCATCTACTACTTTGATACTGAGAATATTTGCTAAATACTCTGTATCATAATCTTCTTTGGTTGCATCTGATACAGTTATATATTTTTTGGTAAGAGTATCACCTCTTAACTCTGTACCCTCTTTCTCAAAAGCCTCTTTTAGTAGTGGCAATATCTTTGGAGCTATATCTTTGGCAACCAAAAGTGTCTCCATGGCATTACAAACTCCAGGTCTGTCACACTTTGCATTAACAGCAATTTTGATAGCCATATCTATATCAGCATCACTGTCTATATATGTGTGGCACAAACCTTTGTCATGTTTTACAACAGGTACAGTTGCATTTGCAGATACATATCTAATAAGTGCCTCTCCACCTCTTGGTACTATCAAATCAACATAACTATCCTGCTTTATCAATTTTGCTACACCTTCACGCGAACTGTCAGGCAACAAGGATATAATTTCAGCAGGAAGATTGTTTTGTACCAATACGCTTTGTAAAATCTTAGCTATTGCTCTGTTTGACTCTTCTGCCTCTTTGCCACCTTTGAGTATGGCTACATTTCCGCTTTTGAAACATAATGCACCAACATCAGCTGTTACATTTGGTCTTGATTCATATATGACACCAATTACACCAATTGGTACAGAGACTTTCTCTATAAGCAGGTCATCTTCTGTTCTCCAGCCATCTAATACTCTACCTACAGGCTCTCTTAGGGAAGCTATCTCTTTGAGGGATTTTGCCATAGCTTCTACTCTTGCATCATTCAAAAAAAGTCTGTCT
>JAMOSA010000050.1 GCA_027063325.1 Campylobacteraceae bacterium | reverse complement strand
GCCATATTTCAAAGCTACAAAGTAGTCATCTTCACCATGACCTGGGGCTGTATGTACTGCTCCTGTACCACCATCAAGCTCTACATGTTCACCCAAAACAATAGTACTGCTTCTACCATTTAGTGGATTGATTGCCAATTTTTTCTCAAGCTCTGTTGAAGCTATCTTGTGTATAGCATGACCAGATACTACACCCTCACTAATTAAAGCATCATATCTACTCTCAGCTACCAAATAACCATCATCAGTAAGTACATAAAGTTCATCAGGATTTAGAGCTATACCGGTATTTGCTGGAAGTGTCCAAGGCGTAGTAGTCCATATCACTAATGCTGCTTTACTATGAATATCTAAATCACTCTTAGCTTTGTCTGAAAGCTCAAATGCTACATATATTGAATCACTCTGTTTATCTTGATACTCTACTTCAGCATCTGCTAATGCACTTTCAGCAGCCCATGACCAATATACAGGTTTGCTTCTTTCTACCAAAAGACCCTTTTTGGCAATAGAGCATAAAGTTCTGTATATAGATGCTTCAAACTTGAAATCCATAGTCAAATAGGGATTCTCCCAATCTCCGATTACACCCAAAGATTGAAAACCCTTTTTTTGAATATCTATATATTTAGATGCATGCTCTCTACACAATGCTCTAAATTTGGATATTGGCATACTCTCTTTTTTGGCTTTACCAATTTTTTCTTCAACTTTTTGTTCAATTGGCAATCCATGACAATCCCAACCTGGAGTATATCTTACATCTTTACCCTGAAAATAGTGATACTTTATAATAACATCTTTGAGTATCTTGTTTAGGGCATGTCCTATATGTATATCACCATTTGCATATGGAGGTCCATCGTGTAGGGTAAAGAGTTCACGACCCTTGCGAAGCCTCTTCATCTGTTCATAAGCACCCTCTTTGAACCACTTTTCATATCTTTTTGGCTCATTGTTTGGGAGGTTGCCACGCATTGGAAAATCAGTCTTTGGAAGTAATAGCGTATCTTTATAGTCCATATATAGTTATCCTCTTGCTATGTGGAAGTTGGGCGATTATATCCAAAATTCTATTAGCTTTTAGTTATTGATTACTCCTGAACACACAAAAGCTTTTAAAGTACAAATATTAAAAATATCTATCTAAACATCAATTGATTAGACCAATATCTTGTTTATATCACTTACAAGCTCTCCAAACAGACTTTTCCAATTGGAGCTTTTATCCTGCTTGTATAGTGTGATACTGCTATACCAATTGGTTTTTTTACTATCCATACCCCATCTGGTATCGTGAAAGTAAGGAAGTAACAGAAGTGTTTTTTTATTCATAGCTCCTGCCAAATGTGCTACAGATGTATCAACAGTTATCAGTATATCCAAGTTATCCAAAGCCAGTGCCGTGTCATAGAAGTCTTTGAAGTCACTTGAAATATCTACTATATTATACTTTTTGAAAATACTCTTTTCTCTTTTGGTTGGCTGATACTGAAGAGAGTATATATTACATCTGTTGATAATTGGCTCAAGATACTCAATCATCTCAAGAGAGTCAATAGAACGCTTCTCATCATTGCTATGTTCTGGATTACCTCTAAATACAATTCCAATATTCAATAATCCATTGTCAATAAAATAAGATTTATAAAACTCATATGACTCTTTCTTGTTTACTCTCATATAACCTTGGTTAAATGGTATATCAATAGATGGAATATCTAAAATATAAGGCAAATCCATAATAGGTATAAAATTGTGTACACCAATTTTCTCTTCCTCATCTACTATTTTGATCTGCTTAGAAAAGTTATATTTATATAATCTTGCCAAAACCTTTGGAGTTTGAAAATATACCTTTTTTGCTTTTAATCTCTTTAGTAACAATGCAAATCTAACCATTTGGATACTATCACCAAAGCCCTGTTCATGTGATATTAGTATCTGTTTGTTGGTTATATCACTATCTTTATCAAGCAGTATATCATATCTAGGAAGCTTTCTTTTTCTATGGATATTATCCAAACTGTATCTAACTCTATATATATCATAAGCTTCAAGATATTCACCTAAATACAGATAGTAAAATGACATATCATAATCTATACTCATATCTTTTGGATATTTAATTTTGGCTTTACAAAAGAGTTCAAATGCTTCAAAAAACTCTCTGTTAAAGTAGTAAATCTTTGCCAAATTTGTATAAACTTGAGGATTAATATTTGGATTTAACTCCAAAGCCTTCAAAAGAGCCCTTTTTGCATCATCAACCATACCCAAACCCAAATATGATATTCCCAAGTTTTGATAAAATGCAAATTTGTTACTATATTTTAGTAAACCCATCTTGGCATATTTTATAGATTCATTATAATTTTTTATTTTGAAGTATGCAGAGCTTAGATATAAAAAAGTTTCATAATCATACTCTTTGTTTGATATTTTATCTTTTAATTTTTTGATTATTTTATGATACTCTTTATTGTCATACAATTTCTGTAAATTCATATCTATATAAATCCTTACAAAATCTTTTTTGTATCTATTACAATCTCTTCAAAAACACTATCCCACTGCTTGGGATACTTTTGTCTGTATTGAGTAACACTATCATACCATCTGCTCTGCTTATAACCAACACCCCATCTAACTTCACCATAGTATGACAAAAGAACAAAGCATCTCTTACCCATTGCTCCAGCAAGATTAAATACAGAAGTATCAACAGATATAACCAAATCCAAATTATCTATCATCAAAGCTGTATCATAAAAATCTTTTAAATTATGTGTAATATCATATACACCAAACTCTCTAAATAGATTTTTTTCTTTTTTTGTAGGTTCATACTGCAAAGAGTATATATTGTATAATTCAAACAAAGCTTTGATACCATTTAAAAACTCTTTACACTCTATTGATCTATTGTGATCATTTTTGTGTTTTGGGTTACCACGAAATACTATACCTATATTTGATTTATTATTTTTTATAAAAAACTCTTTGTAAAAGTTAAGAG
>JAMOSA010000049.1 GCA_027063325.1 Campylobacteraceae bacterium | reverse complement strand
TGTATATTTTTACGCAAATTCAAAAGACTCTCTTACCTCTACAAACTCTTTTTTACACCACCTGATAGATATATAAAGACTAAATCCGGTACTTCACCTCCTATATCAATCTAATTTACAATAGTTTAAATCAGATACTACTATCAAATTTTATATCAATCAATCTGTGCCACTGTGGCTTTGTTTGTAATAAATATACTATGGAGAAAAAATGAATAATATAGAGACTTGGAATATTGGTTTTGGAAGAATCGGTGAAAAAAGAGAATTAAAGTTTGCACTGGAGAAGTATTGGAGAGGTGAGATAGATATAAATGAACTAGAAGAGACTTCAAAAATGCTTCGTAAAAGACACTGGCAGTATCAATTGGACAGTGGTATAGATGCTATATCTTGTAATGATTTTAGCTGGTATGATCAAACTTTGGATATGATAGTAACATTGGGACTTGAGCCAGACAGATTCAAGAGTATCGAAAATAAAACAGACAGATATTTTGCTATGGCCAGAGGTGATAAAGATAGAACTGCTATGGAGATGACAAAGTGGTTTAATACAAATTATCACTATATAGTACCAGAACTCAAAGATAATATGAGTGCAAAGGTAGATATATCAAACATCAAAAAACTATATCTTGAAGCAAAAGAGTGTGGTATAAAGAGTCCTAAAGTTAATATTATCGGACCTCTTACTCTACTTGAGAATGCAAAGAGATCTGATTCAAGTATGTCTCCTATTACACTACTCTCACAGATACTGCCTCTATATGAAGAGTTACTCAAAGAGTTGTCATCTTTGGATGATAATATTATTTTGCAGATAGATGAGCCTATATTTGTAACTGATAGTGTAAATGAACTTACTCTACTAATAAGAGATACATATACAACACTATCAAGTGTGGCTGATAATATCAAAATATATGTAGTTACATACTTCGATCATGCCACAGAAGCTGCCAAAGTATTGGTAAATACACCAATAGAGGGTATTGGACTTGATTTTATCTATGATGATGGTAAAAACCTCGAAGTACTTGATATAGTAGCAAAGAGTGGTAAAAAGCTGATAGCTGGAATTATAGATGGTAGAAATATCTGGAAGAGTAACTTTGAAGCAAAAACAGAATTTTTAAATACTCTAAAAGAGAAAATAGATAGCTCAAACTTGATATTATCTCCTTCATGCTCACTCCTTCATATTCCATTTACACTTAAATATGAAGAGAAATTAAGTAGTGAAATTAAAAGTTATCTATCATTTGCAGTTGAGAGACTTGATGAGTTGGCACTGTTAAATAGAGTATTTAGAGGTAAAGAGAGTACAAATGACAAAGAGTTATTGGCACAAAACAGAGAAGATTTGGCAAAAAGAGCCACAAACAGTGATGTTATAGATAGCAAAGTACAAACAAGAATGAGTAGTATTGACTCACTAAAACAAAAAAGAGAAGTACCATTTGCCCAAAGAATCAAGCTACAACACCAAAAGTTTGGTTATGAGCCACTTGCTACTACAACAATAGGTAGTTTCCCTCAAACAAAAGAGCTTCGAAAAGTAAGAAGAGACTTTAAAAATGGTGTAATTAATAAAGAGGAGTACAATAACTATATCAAAGAGCAGATAAAATCTTGTGTCAAATTCCAAGAAGATATAGATATAGATGTATTAGTTCATGGTGAGTTTGAGAGAAATGATATGGTAGAGTATTTTGGTGAACAGCTCAATGGAGTAGCCTTTAGCCAAAATGGTTGGGTACAAAGCTATGGTAGCAGATGTGTAAAACCACCTCTTATCTATGGTGATGTATCTCGTCCAAAACCTATGACTCTTGAGTGGTCTCAATATGCCCAGAGTTTGACAAAAAAACCAATGAAAGGTATGCTAACAGGACCTGTAACTATACTAAACTGGTCATTTGTTAGAGATGACCAACCACGATCTACTACTTGTTACCAAATTGCATTGGCTATTAGAGATGAAGTAGATGATTTGCAAAATGGTGGTATTGGTATGATCCAAGTAGATGAAGCAGCATTTAAAGAAGGGTATCCTCTAAGAACTTCAAAAAGAGCTGATTATGAAAAATTTGCACTAGAGAGTTTTTGGATAGCTACAAATGTAGCCAAACCAGAGACTCAAATCCATACTCATATGTGTTATAGTGAATTTAATGATATTATAGATACTATTGAAGCTATGGATGCTGATGTTATCTCTATAGAGACAGCAAGAAGCGGTAATGTGCTTCTTAGAGTATTTAAAGCCAGAGGATATGAGATGGAGATTGGTCCAGGAGTTTATGATATTCACTCTCCAAGAGTTCCTAGTATAAAAGAGATAATAAAGCAGATTGAAGCACTATTAGAGGTACTTCCAGCCAGACAGCTATGGATAAATCCAGATTGTGGATTAAAAACCAGAGCTTGGGCGGAAGTAGAACCAAGTTTGGAAAATATGGTAAAAGCAGTAAAAGAGGTTAGAAAGAGTCTATAAAACAAATAATATATCTCCCCCCTCCCAATATAAAAAGTTGGGAGTTGTGGGGATAATTTAATTTCTAAAAAATCTTTTTACTACCAAAGCTGTCAGCAATATTATCAAGTATGCTATCTCCATAATATTATGACTAAAAAAATGCTCACCTATAGCCATTATGATGATGTAATTTATCTTAGCTTCTCTATTATCTTTCTTAAAAATTCAACATCTGCATAACTATTTGGATACTCTTTTAATAACTCTAAAGCTTTATCAAGATTAGATTTAGGCTCTTCAAAAAAATAGACTCCCATAATTAGACTCTTAGCATAATCAAAAGCATATACATTATCTATTTTTCTTAGCTAACTCTCTTTTCTTAGCTAACTCTCTTCTAATTTCTAATGCTTCTTTATAATACTTTTCTGCTAGATTGCGTTTTGAACTATCTTTTGCATAGAAATTAGCTAAATTATTTAAAGTCATAGCTACATAAGGTAAATAGACATCTTTATTTTTCTTAGCTAACTCTCTTTTCTTAACTAACTCTCTTCTAAT
>JAMOSA010000048.1 GCA_027063325.1 Campylobacteraceae bacterium | reverse complement strand
ATGAATATATCTGCATTTTTTACCATCTCTTTATTTGTAGAGCTTGTAATATTAGCTTTGGTTATCTACTTTTTGCTCTATCCATACACTTACACTACAGCACTATTTATATATATAGGCTATCAAATAACATTTGTTTTTGGCAACTATTTAGTAAGAGCAGAGACTTTGATACTGAGTGATGATAGAGTTTTGATGAGAGTTGATACACTAAAGCAGATAGGCTATTTGGCTGGAATGGTAATATCATGGATTTTTTATAAATTGCAACTATATTCTGGCATATCTGATAAATCACAACAAATATATAATATACACTATCTATTGTTTGTTTGTGAAGTAGTTATTATATATCTGCTTGTAAAATCATTTAAAGTTAAAAGTAATATAAATTAATTAGTTGCTGTTACTGTTAGTAGAGTAGATGAAGAGATTAAGACAATAGTTTTGATGAAGCAGTTCACGGTGAAAAAACTATAAACCTCTAATAAACCCCTTTTTGCAACCAAGAAGTTCAACTCCTTGGTTTTTTGATTCTTTTTGAGTGGATATACTCAATTTTTAATTTAATAACTTTTTTTAATGAATCATTAATACAATCAATATTACCCATAAAAATCTAAAGATGATATAATTTGGACAACAAAATCAAGGAATAGCAGTTATGAAAAAAGTAGCGATACTTGGAAGACCAAATGTGGGCAAGAGTTCACTATTTAATAGATTAGTAAAAAAAAGAGATGCCATTACTTCAGATGTGAGTGGAACAACAAGAGATATTAAAAAAAATATTGTAACAATATCAGGTGATAGAGAGTTTGAACTCATTGATACAGGTGGTATAGATGAGGTAGATGGATTGTTTGCTAAAGTCAGTGAGATGTCACTAAGAGCAGCCAAAGAAGCAGATATAATACTCTTTATGGTTGATGGCAAAATGGCACCGCAAGAGGAGGATAAAAGACTCTTTTACAAATTGCAATCTCTTGGTAAACCTATAGCACTAGTTGTAAACAAAATAGATAATGATAAAGAGGAACAAGAGAGATTTTGGGAGTTTGCAGAGTTTGGAGCTGAGGATATGTTTGCTATATCAGTCAGTCACAATAGGCGTATGAATGCTCTTTATAGTTGGCTTGAGAGATATATACCACCTACCAAGAGCTTAAATCTAACATCAGATGAAGATTTGAGCTTTGAAGAGCTTTTGGAGATGCAAGAGAGTAGTGACAATGAAGATGACAAAGAGATAAGAGTAGCTATTATAGGACGCCCAAACAGTGGGAAAAGTTCACTTCTTAATAAATTACTAAAAGAAGAAAGAGCAGTTGTAAGCGAAGTAGCAGGTACTACAATAGATCCGGTTGATGAGAGTATGATATATGATGATTATACAATTACATTTGTAGATACAGCAGGGATTCGGCGTCGCAGCAAAATAGTAGGTATAGAGAAGTATGCACTTGGCAGAACCGAAAAGATGCTTCAAGAGGCTGATATTGCCCTGCTTGTTATAGATGCAACAGATGGTGTAACAGAGTTAGATGAAAGAGTTGCAGGACTTATTGACAAATATAAGCTCGGCTCAATTATTGTAGTAAACAAGTGGGATATCAGAGGCGATATAGAGTATAAAGAAGCAATAGAGGATGTAAGAGATGCTTTGAAATTTTTGCACTATGCACCTATTATTACAGTATCAGCTCTTAGTGGTCAAAGGGTTCATAAATTACTTGACAAGATAGTCGATATATACAAAAGATATACTACCAGAATACCAACAAGCAAACTGAATGAAGTGATAAATTATGCAATCAGAAGACACCATGTGCCATCTTATCATGGTCAGGTTGTCAAGATCAAATTTGCTACCCAGTATGCTACAAAGCCACCGCGAATTGCACTTGTAGTAAACAAACCAGAACTTTTACACTTTAGTTATATCAGGTACTTGACAAATGTCTTAAGAGAGCAGTTTGATTTTGAGGGTGTTCCTATTGAGATAGTTGCCAGAAAAAGGGGTGAAAGAGGAGATGAAGATTAATGGGTGATTTAGAATCTCATTTTATTTCCCAGTTTGAATCCCAGTTTATTGGTGATGATGGTGCAGTAGTGGGTGATTTTATATACAGTAGTGATGCTTTTTGTGAAGATACACATTTTAAAAGAGAGTGGATGAGTATAGAGCAGATTGCACAAAAAGCTATGATAGTAAATATATCAGATGCTATTGCTATGAATGCCAAACCACTATATGCACTTGTAAATGTAATGATACCCAAAGATTTGACTCCAAAAGATACCCAAAGGTTGGCTCAAGCTTTGCAAAACTGTGCAAAAGAGTATGGTTGTGAGATAATAGGTGGTGATACAGTTGGCGGAGATAAATTACATTTTGGTATCACAATAGTATCCAAAAGTACCAATCCACTAACTAGAGGTGGATTAAAAGAGGGTGATTTGTTGGCTTATACAGGAACTCTTGGAGAGAGTCTAAGAGATTTGAATATACTATTGGCAGGAGGTAATGTAAGTAGTAATTCAAAGTTTATCAAACCTCTACTAAGAGCAGAGTTTGTATATGAAGTCAGAGAGTATATAAAAGCTGGTATGGATATATCAGATGGACTCTATTGTGATACCAACAAAATATTGGATTATAACCATTTGGGATTTGAAGAGATTATCAATATACCACCAGATATGGGAGAGAGTGGTGAAGAGTATGAGATGTTAATATCTTTTGATCCTCAAAATAAAAACAGGATATTAGATATTGCAAACAAATTCAAACTACCCCTTACCATATTTGCAAAGGTATCCAAAAACAGTCATAGATACCCTTGTAAAAGTCACCATTTTGAGGATAAGATTTGATAGATATAATTTTGCATATAGGTAGACACAAAAGTGGAACCAGTAGTCTCCAAAGGGCATTGAGTGAAAATAGAATATTATTAAAGAGTAATGGTTATTACTATCCTACAGTTTACCGCAAAAAGTGGGCTCATCACCAATTGGTTCAAGCCATAAATGAAGAAGATA
>JAMOSA010000047.1 GCA_027063325.1 Campylobacteraceae bacterium | reverse complement strand
TGGTGTTGTAAAATTTTTTGTTTTTGTCTCAATCTTCATAGACAACCTGACTTTTTGGTATTGAATCATATTTTATCCAAACTTTTCTATATAGTGAGTATAAGAGTACAAATTTATTAAATCCAAACTCTGTTTGCAATACTCAAAAAGTACAAATAATGCTTCAAATCTAAACATTGGTATGATATATTTCTATCCTGTTTTGGATATAATAATAGAATTTTAAGGTGAAATAGATAGAATTTCACTCATAATTTTCGCAGTAATGCAGAGACTGAAACAATAAGGATATATTAAATGAAAAGAACTTACCAACCACATAATACACCTCGTAAGCGTACTCATGGCTTTCGCAGCAGAATGAAGACTAAAAATGGTCGTAAAATTATTAATGCTAGAAGAGCAAAAGGCAGAAAGAGATTAGCAGTATAAAAGAGTTTGATGGTATAAAATCCAACAGAGATTTTGATACCATCTATAAAAGTGCTGACAGAGTATGGCATACTGACTCCTTCGTTCTTTTTTACAAAAAGACTCCATCTAAGAAAATAGCATTTGTAGCTGGTAAAAAGGTGGGTAAAGCTGTTCAAAGAAATCGTGCAAAACGAATCATGAGAGCTATGTTTTTGCAATACTGTGACTATATTGATAATGGAAGCTTTATATTTGTAGCAAAAGCACCTATACTAAATTATAAATTTACCACTCTTTCAAAGAGACTGCGTTCAATACTGATAAAATTTCACATCTTGTAATATAAAAATGGGTATAATCTCGACCATATTTTAACTAACAACAGTAGTTACACCTTGTGCCTCAGTTTTTGGAGTCAAACAGGTGTTTTCAAATTTTATACTACTTTATAAAGGAATAGATTTGGAACAACAGGATATGAATAAAAGATTACTGATTGCCATTGTTTTGTCAGTAGTCGTATTGGTAGGAAGCAGTTATCTGTTTCCAAGCAAACCAAAACAGGTAACACAGGCAAATAATACCACAACCCAAACACTGCAAGAGAGTGCAAAAGCTTCAGCACCAACTGCACCTGTATCTACAGTAAAAGATGCACCAACAGCTACAAAAGTATCAAACATTACCCAAACCAGAGCTACAGCAGACAGTGAAGGTACACTTATAACTGTAAAAGCTGAAAAGTTTGTTATCAAAATTGATACTCTAGGCAGAATATACAGTACTGTTTTACTTGAAGATAAATACAGAGATGAAAATGGAAAACAGCTGGAGTTAATCGATCCCAAAAGAACAATGCCACTTGAGATTAGATTTAAAGATATTGCACTAAATACAAAAGCTTTTCATACAGACTATAAAGCAAGTAGTAATGAAATTGTTTTAAACACTAATCCTCAAAGTGTAACAATGACTCAGGATTTGGGTTTAATTACAGTTACAAAAAAGCTTACTTTCTATCCTGACGGACACTATGATTTGTCTGTAGAGTTATCAAAACCTACCGAATACTTCATAACATCAGGTCACAGAATAGAGGCTGACAAATCTATGTATATGATAGTAAGAGGGGTTCTTGTCAGAGATAACCAGGGAATTATAACAACTATTGAAGATGGTGATATGAAAGAGAGTATTACAATCAATAATGCTACAATCGTATCATCATTTGACAGATACTATGCATCTCTTTTTTATAACTTCAAAAGCCCTTTTGGTGTAATAGTTACAAACGACAACAGTGATCCTTTGCCATTTGTTCACAGTAGCAACAATATAACACTAAATGGTTATATAGGACCAAAAGAGTGGGAAAAGTTTGAATCACTTGATCCAAGATTAACAGATGCCATTGAGTTTGGCTGGTTTACATTCCTTGCAAAACCATTTTTTAAAGTAATGCTAGTAATTTACAACTTTGTAGGAAATTGGGGTTGGGCAATAGTACTCTTTACTCTACTTGTAAAAATAGTACTTTTCCCTCTCTCATACAAAGGTATGATGTCTATGCAAAAGCTCAAAGATTTAGCCCCAAGAATGAAAGATATAAAAGAGAAGTATGGTGATGATCCAGTAAAGATGAATCAACAGATGATGGAGCTTTATAAAAAACATGGAGCAAATCCAATGGGTGGTTGTCTGCCTATGTTACTGCAAATTCCTGTATTTTTTGCTCTATATAGAGTACTCTTAAATGCTGATGAACTTCAAGGAGCAGATTGGATACTATGGATTACAGATCTCTCCAAGCAAGATCCTTACTTTGTATTACCAATATTAATGGGTGCAACTATGTTTTTGCAACAAAAAATTACACCAACATCAATTACAGATCCTATGCAAGAGAAGATTTTCAAATGGTTCCCTGTACTTATGACATTCTTCTTCTTGACATTCCCGGCAGGTTTGGTACTATATTGGTTGACAAACAATATCTTATCAATTGCACAGCAGTACTATATAAATCATGCTTATGAGAAGTACAAAGCCAGGATAAAAGAGGCTAAAAAGAGTGGTACAGGGGCATAAAGATGAAAAAGATTGAGGCACCTACATTAGAAGAGGCTTATAAAAAAGCGTGTCAAGAGTTAGAGTGTTCAATGACTGAACTACAGTATGAGGTAGTTCAGTACCCATCAAAGGGTTTTTTGGGTCTCTTTGGCAAGAGTGCTGTTATAGTAGTGAGTCGTACTCAATCTACACCCCCTGTAACTCCACCAACAACTTTGGCAACCAAAGACAACTCAACCACATCACAAGAGATAGATAACCAAAAAGATATAACACCGCAACAAAATACAAAAGATACAGCAACAGATTCAAATATACAAGATATAGATTCTACTGATATATCAAAAAGTGAATCTGAAATTATGGATAGATTCTTTGGCAGTGATGAGAGTAGCAGTAGTGATTTTGATAATGAAGAGTTGGCAAATCTCATCAAAGATAAAATTGTAGAGTTGATAGAGTCAAGCTGTTTTAAACTCGATACTGTAGATGTAGTAATAGACAATAACACTGCACACATATATATTGATGGTGAAGATGCTGCTTTGATGATAGGCAAAGAGGGATACAGATACAATGC
>JAMOSA010000046.1 GCA_027063325.1 Campylobacteraceae bacterium | reverse complement strand
TGGAACTCCAACAGCTGTACACCCTGCTGGTACATCTTTGATTACTACTGAGTTTGCTCCTATCTTTGAATCTTTGCCTATGGTTATATTACCAAGTACTTTTGCACCGGCTCCTATTATTACATTATCTTCAATAGTTGGGTGTCTTTTGCCTTGAGATAGACTCACTCCACCCAATGTTACCTGTTGATATATAAGTACATCATTACCAACAATTGCAGTCTCACCTATAACTACTCCTGTTGCATGATCTATAAATACTCTTCTACCCAAAGTTGCTCCGGGGTGAATATCGACAGTAGTTAGAAACTGCCCAATAGCAGATATGAGTCTAGGTAGAAATCTCAAACCTCTTTTGTACAAAGAGTGGCTTATTCTATAAAAAAATATTGCCCAAACTCCAGGATAGTTGAAAAAGAGTTCAAAATTTGAGTGTAATGCCGGATCATTTCTTTTTACTGTTGCAAAATCCTCTTTGATTAGACTCCATAGTCCCATTATCTTTTGCTCCCTTTTTTCATCTTGGCATCGAGTGAAAGTATAGTCTTTAGATAACTGTTTTCACTGAGATATAGATATAGTTTGCCAAGTAATTCCTGTTTTTCTGCATCATCTATCAGGTGTGAATCCTCTATGATACTTTTGAGTTTTTTGTCTATTGATCCTGTATCATAATCTAGATCATCTAATACATCTATCAGATTTTGTGCTTCGATAATATTTTTGATATGATACTCTCCATTATCATCAAATACTACTACAGCTTCAGTTGGGTGAGTAAACAGATTGTGTCTCATTCCAAGAACCTCTTGATATGCACCTACTAGGAAAAATCCCAAAAAGTACTCCTCCTCTTCCACATCTATATCATGAAGAAGCAAAGGAGAAGATGGATTAAATGCAATTTCACCATCACTATCACAAGTAATATCCCAAATACTGGCACTTCTTGTGGGTTTTGTAGATAATTTGTGTATTGGCATTATAGGAAAGTTTTGTCCAAGTCCCCAAAAATCAGGCAGTGATTGAAATATCGAAAAATTTACCAAATACTTCTCTTGAATACGGTTTTGCAATCTTTTTAACTCTTTTGTGCCATTTTTGCCCAATAGTTCAATTGCTCTTTTTACGATCAAATGTACAAGTATCTCTGTATTTGATCTATCTTCTAGATCTATATAACCCAAATCAAAAAGTGTCAAAAGACTCTCCATATGATCTAAGGCATCATGCAGATACTCTCTGGCATTGTTTTTATTGATAGCTCTGTATAGATCAAACAACTCTTGAATGAGTGGAGGATTTTTCTCTTTGAGTCTGAGGCTTCTTTCATGATACTCTTGACTGAAAAGCTCCAATACAGGAGCAATTAATACAGCATGTGAAGAGGCTACAAATCTACCAGATTCAGTAAATATATCAGGCTCTTTTACACCCTTTGAGCGGGATATCTCTTGCATCAAAAATACTACATCATTTGCAAACTCTTTTATAGAGTAATTTCTACTCTCATTTGGTATGTGCTGAGAGTACTCTACAGCCAAACCACCACCAATATTTATAGCATTTAGGTTTGCAGCTCCTCTTTTTTTGAGTTCGGCATATATATTACCAGCTTCCCTGAGAGCTTTTTTGAGTGGTCCGATTTCACTCATTTGTGAGCCTATATGAAAGTGTATCATAGCAAGTCTATCCAGCAGTTTCTCTCTTTTTAGCATCTCATAGGCTTCCAGCAATTCAGTGGAGGTTAATCCAAACTTTGAGCTGTATCCGCCACTCTTTGCCCATGTTCCAATCCCTGAGCTGTGAAGCCTGATTCTCATACCTATTTTTGGTGAAATGGCATGTGTATTGTCATGGTTGAACTCTTTGAAGACTTCCAGTATAGTTACAAGCTCATTGATACCCTCTATTGTTACAGTTATATCGTGACCACTCTTTGCAGCTATAAAGCACAAAGCTATCATCTCTTTGTCTTTAAATCCGTTTACTGTAATGGGAGAGCCTATTGGTGTTTTTGCCATTGCAATTATAAGTTCAGCCTTGCTACCGGCTTCCAAGCCATAGTTATACTCTTTGCCAAGAGTTGTAACAGCATCTACAAATTCGGGATATTGATTTACTTTCAGTGGAAAGACTGCTTTGAATTTGCCACTGTAACCAAACTCTCTACAGGCTCTGTCAAATTCTCCAAAGAGTCTTTGTAATTGTTTTTTGGCAAGATGAGGGAGTCTAAGCAGTATAGGACCTCTATAACCCATATCTCTAATATCTTGGGTAATCTCTAGTAAAGATGGTTTTGAGCCATAGTTGACATTTATTGTATCATTATCAATGATGAAGTTATCTTCTCCCCAGATAGATAATCCATACTCTTTGCTCATAATTTAGCCAATCATTATTTGATAAGGTCTTTGAAGCTTTTGGCTTAGAGCATGAAGACTCATAGCTCTTCCTTCTTTGATAAACTCTCTCCCTCCAAGATATACTATCAAGGTAGGTACACTAAATACTTGAAAGTGTGCAGAGATTTCAGGATTTTGGTGTGCATCTAACCAAACTTGCTCAATTATAGGAAACTCTTTGTCAAACATCTCTTTGATTTTTGGACGCAAGGCATGGCATACATTGCAGTTTTCACCACTAAAATACAACATTACACCATCTTTTGTATCAATCAACTCTTTAATTTGTGACAATTGCATATCTACTCTCCACTATTTTGATTTTTTGATAGAATCAGTTGCTTCATCAAAATCTCTAGCCATTAGAAGAACCAAATCTATACACTCTTTATTCTTGATATTGTGTTTTAGTGACCAATATTCAGGGTTTGTGTATGCTAGGTGTGTAGTACCGTTTAATTCATTATATACAGCTATCTGTATAGGCAACTCCAGTGCCATGGTAGGATTGCACTCAAGAAGCTTTGTTGAGATTTTTGGATTGTTTATAGTAACAGTATATGTTGGTTTCAAAAACTGTTGCAGCTTTATAGCTTCTGTTTCATGGTTTGTAACAGATATGAGGTTGTAGTTTTTGCTTGATAGTGTTTTGGTAAATCAGG
>JAMOSA010000045.1 GCA_027063325.1 Campylobacteraceae bacterium | reverse complement strand
ATATGCACAAAGCCAAAAAGATGCTACTAGACTCAAAGAGCTTGGAGCAGAAGATATAGTAGTAGTGGGTAATATAAAGAGTTCTCAACCACTTGATTTAAATATCAAACTAAATAAACCAAAAGGAAGGTTGATAGTAACTGCTGGTAGTACTCATAAAGGGGAAGAGGAGATTATACTAAAAGCTTTTAAGGCTCTAAAAGCTATAAGAGATGATGCTATTTTGATATTGGTACCAAGACATCCAGAGAGATTTGAGAGTGTATGGAGTCTAATAAAAGAGTATAGAGGATTTGAAATCTCAAAATACAGTACCAAAGAGTCAATAGAGGGTGATATAGTCTTGATAGATAGTATGGGTATGCTTGTGGATTGTTATGCTATTAGTGATATTGCAATAGTAGGAGGAGCATTTGAACCAATTGGTGGACACAATGCCATAGAAGCAGCCCAATTTGGGATACCTGTTATATCAGGATCAAACTATTTTAATCAAAAAGAGTTATTTAACTCTATTGGAGATATTACAATCTGTGAAGCCAATGAATTGAGAGATAGACTGACAAACTATCAAAATCTACCCACCTCTTATATCAAAGATACAACTAAAGCTATTGATATTATATATAAGGATATTTCAAATGTTTTATACCATTTATGATAACAAAATCTTCATAAGCATCAAAGCCCAACCAAAAGCCAGTAGAAATGAAATAGTAGGTTTATATGGGGATGATGCTATAAAAATTAGAATAAAAGCTCCAGCAGTAGAGGGTGCAGCCAACAAAGAGCTTATAAAATTTTTGGCAAAAGAGTTGAAAGTATCAAAAAGTGAAATTGAATTTAAAAGTGGAGAGAGCAATAAAAACAAAACTATTATTGTTCCAAACAACACTTATATAGTATCAAAGCTCCAAGAGTGGATTGAATAAAATTATATCTATATAGTTCAGTTACTATCCTCAAGTGAGGATAGATGGCTATATTAGTCAGTACTCTCTACTACTTCAATAGATTCAATGGTATCATTTTGTTCTATTGAATCAAGTACTTCAAAGCTCTTTGTATCATTATCTTCTATACCGCCAAATACAGTATGAACACCATCAAGGTGTGGATTGGCTACAAATGTAATGAAAAATTGGCTTCCTCCTGTATCTTTACCGGCATGAGCCATAGATAAAGCTCCTCTTTTGTGTTTTAGACCATTGTCAGTTTCACATCTAATAGCCCAGCCAGGACCGCCAGTTCCTGCTAATGCAGGATTATCTTTTGAGTGTGGGCAACCAGCTTGAGCCATAAATCCGTGAATTACACGATGAAATTTCAATCCGTCATAAAATCCATCTTTTGCAAGGTGTGCAAAGTTGGCTACTGTATTTGGTGCTTCATCTGGGTATAGTTTGACTTTGATTTGACCCTTGTTTGTATTGATTAGTGCATACTGTAATTTATCCATTTCATCTTTTGATAGACCATAATCTTTTAGCTCTCTTCCAAACATACTAATATCCTTTATTCTTTTTTTGGATAGAATTATACCATTTTAAAAGCCAATTAGGAGATGTTTATGCAACTGTGTGTAGCTTTGGATATGCCCAAAAGAGATGATAATATAGATTTAGCCAAAAAGTTGAAAAGTTATGATATATGGCTAAAAGTGGGATTTCGTAGTTATATTAGAGATGGTAAAAGTTTGATAGAGAACCTAAGAGATATAAATCCCTCATTCAAGATATTTTTGGATCTAAAGCTCTATGATATACCAAATACAATGGCTGATTCTGCCTATGAGATAGCAAATCTTGGTGTTGATATGTTTAATATCCACGCTTCTGCTGGAAGTGTAGCTATGAGAGCTGTTATGGATAGATTGAGAGATATTCCAAATAGACCTTTGGTTTTGGCTGTTACTGCACTTACATCATTTAGTGATGAACAGTTTAGAGGTATATATGGTGCTTCCATTGATACAAAAGCAAGAGAGTTTGCCATAATGAGTTATGAGAGTGGATTAGATGGAGTTGTATGTAGTGCCTATGAGAGCAAAGATATAAAAGAGGCTACATCAAAAGAGTTTTTAACTCTATCTCCTGGTATCAGACCATTTGCAGAAGATTCAAATGATCAAAATAGGGTTGCTGATATTGCTTTTGCCAAAGAGCAATCTGTAGATTTTCCAGTAGTTGGCAGACCCATATATCAATCTACTGATCCAGTAGCCAAAGTAGAAGCTATCTTGGAGCAAATTGGCAAAAAAGCCAATAGCTTTTAGCTTAATAAAACTACAATCAATTAATTAGCTCTTTTTTGGGTAGTCATATTGGTTGCATTATTCATACCTTGTACCATAAAATATGCTCCTATTGCAAACATTGCCAATATTATCAGTGGTGCAAACTTTTGCATCATATTCTAAACTCCT
>JAMOSA010000044.1 GCA_027063325.1 Campylobacteraceae bacterium | reverse complement strand
TACATCCTCTATAGAGGCTATAAGCATTTTGCGAAATGAGAGTGCAGATTTGATAAGCTTTTCATTTGAAGATGATGGGATAAGCTCTTCATCTCTAATCTCTACAATCTTTGTAAGTCCATCTACAATATGTCTTACATCACTGCCAAAACGCTCTTCAATATCCTCTTCGCTAAAGTGGGTATCCTCTGCCACATCATGAAGCAATGCAGATATAACCATAGTCTCATCACTGCTTATTGAAGCAGTAATTGCAGCTACAAGTATGGGGTGTATTACATAAGGCTCTCCGCTTTTGCGTTTTTGACCACTGTGTGCCTCAATGGCAAACAGTAAAGCCCTCTTTATATTACCCTCTACCGGTATCTGCTCATTGAGTACTTCAATGGCATCATCTACCCGCTTTAGTTTGCGAATTAACTCTAAAAACTCATCCAAAGTTACAGACTTTCACGCTCTACTTTCAATTTGCCCTCTGCTATCTCAAAAAGGGCAATATCAGTCAGCTTGTATTTTTTGATATCCATATCAACAAGTGGAGGTACACCACTACTTAACTCTTCTGCTCTTTTACCAATTGCTTTAGATAGCAGGTATCTATCATGATTTACTCTCTCAAGTGCTTTTGCAGTTATCTGTTCCAATCTCATTATTTTGACTCTCCTTCATCACTGTTTGTTGATTTTACAATAGAGCATAACTCCATATTTCCTTGAAGTATAGATAGTAAATTGCCCTCTTCAAACATATTACATACCACTATTGGCAGATTATTCTCTTTTGCAAGAGCAATGGCAGTATCATCCATCACTTTGATATGATCATTTAATGCTCTATCATAGCTTAATTCACTCAATTTTTTAGCATCATCATACTTCATTGGATCTTTATCATATATACCATCTACTTTGGTTGCTTTAATAAGCAAATTGGCCTCTATCTCATTGGCTCTTAGAGTTGCAGCAGTATCGGTTGTAAAGTATGGATTACCAGTACCTCCAGCAAATATTACTACCCTACCCTTTTCAAGATGTCTTCTAGCTCTTCTTACTATAAAAGATTCTCCAATCTCATGCATATCAATAGCAGTTTGTAATCTAGCATCCACACCTATACTCTCAAGAGCTTCTTGTATAGCAACTCCATTAATTACAGTTGCAAGCATTCCCATATAATCACCACTTGTTCTTTTGATGATACCATCTTTAGCAGCAGTTACACCTCTAATTATATTACCACCACCTACTACAATAGCAACTTCTATATCATTATCAGTTATAGATTTTATCTCATTTGCAATATATCTTAGTATCTTGGTATCTATACCATATCCATCACTTCCAGCAAGTGCTTCACCAGAGAATTTTACCAATACTCTTTTTCTACTTTTCATACTGCATTACTCCACAATTTTGGGCGATTATATCCAAAACTCCATAAGATGTAAATTTTATGATACCTTTTTTGTACTCTCATACAAAAGTATCTCATTTAGAGGTACTGCCAACTCCAGCTTTGAATCATCTATAATCTTTATTATCCTCTTTATTACATCTTGTTTGACTCTAAGCCACTCTTCCCAGTTTACAGATATACTAAAAGCATATATTAATATATTCATAGAGTATATATCTATCTCATCCAGATACACCAACAGTGTTCTTCTTACTCCATACTTATCATCCAGATTAAAAAGTCCTGTCTCATAGATTCTTTTCATATGCTTTAGATACCTTATTTTATTCTCATTTACAATATCAGGATGTGAATGAAGCATATTGTGTATCTCATATAGTACTCTTTCTATTTCTGTTATATCATTTGTATATTTGATTCTGATATGAAATTTAATTCTACGCCCCATCATACGGCGTGTCCAGTTTTTGATATAGTCATTTACTATTTTTGTATTTGGAACTGTAACAAGTGCATTGTCAAATGTGCGTATCTTTGTAGCAGTCAAACCTATCTCTATAACAAATCCCTCTATATCCTTGGTCTCTATCCAATCCCCCTGTCTAAAAGCATCTTCACTAATTATTCTAATAGAGTCAAAAAAGTTTGTCAATGTATCTTTTGCACTAAGTCCTAGTATTGCACCTCCAATACCCAAAGAGGTAATAAGAGCAGTCAAATCTATACCCATATGTGACATTACAAGAATTATAAGCAAAAATGTAATAATTACTTTTGTAATATTCAAAAAGAGAATATACAACTCCATTCTAGCACTCTTTTGTCTTTTTATTTTGGCTGCTAACATTGTATATAACAAGAATTTGACAATCTCATAAATAAGCCAAAAGAAAAAGAGCCAATAGAGTCCAAAAAAGAGTGTATCAAGAGTTTTGGTAATAGTTATTGTAGTAATTGCATACTTTAACAAAAATAGAGTAATAATAAGTCTAAATGGTCTGATTATAGAATTAATATGTTGGTATAGTATGCGATATAGTATATTTTTTCTGTGCATGTAGAGATATATTTTGACTCTTTTTAGCAGTGGTCGTCTCATAAACCAGTTAAGCAGTATCATTAGCAAAATAATAGATACAACTACTGCCAACTCACCAGGTGATATTTTGATAAAAGATGTGAGTTTTGTAAATTTGTCTGGAACAATAGTATTTATATAACCTATAATCTCTTTCATAACCGCCTCCGATATAGTTTGAAAATTATACTCTATTGATTGGCAAATATAAAATATTCCAAACTCTTTGGTATAATCTGCTCTACCTACAAAATTATAACTATTAAGGTTTGTTAGATGGATATAAATACACACAAAAGCATCAATAGCAGATACAGTGGCAAAGTAGTATATATTAGTAATAAAAAAGCAAGAGTAGTACTACATACAAATATTGATATGGTAGCAGATGAGACAGGATTAATCCATGGAGGATTTATATTTAGCAGTGCAGATTATGCAGCTATGGTGGCAGTCAATGATAAAAATGTAGTTCTTGGAGCATCAGAGTGTAGATTTATCGCACCGGTAAAAAAGGGGGAATGTGTCATATTTGATGCTGTTTCAAAGAGTCAAAATGGTAGGAAAATAGAAGTATATGTAGAGGGCAGAGTAGATGGCAAAACAGTATTTACA
>JAMOSA010000043.1 GCA_027063325.1 Campylobacteraceae bacterium | reverse complement strand
ATATAGATATAGTAATTGAAGACAAAGATATACGGATAGATACATACAGAGCCAGTGGAGCAGGGGGACAGCATGTAAACAAGACTGAGAGTGCAATCAGGATTACCCATCTGCCTACAAATATTGTAGTACAGTGTCAAAATGACAGAAGTCAGCATAAAAACAAAGCTGCTGCTATGAAGATGCTCAAATCAAGACTCTATGAGTATGAGATGACAAAAAAACAAGCCAAGATTGATGGTGTAGAGAAATCAGATATTGGTTGGGGACACCAAATCAGATCATATGTATTGCAGCCATACAAACAGGTAAAAGATAGCAGAAGCAATCAAGCATATAGCAATGTAGATGCAATTCTTGATGGAGATTTGGATAAATTGATAGAGGGAGTTTTGATAGCTCAGGCAAACAACATTAAAAATAACTAACTGAAAATAAAAGCATAGAGTTTTTTTAAGCTTTATGCTTTTCAAATATAGTTTCCTTAAATTATGTTAACCAATGTGCGAATATTTCTATATTCCACATATTGGTTAACATAATATATATTCTCTTAAAATTATATATTATCCCCTAAGATACAAGTAATGTTGTTTTTGGCTATTGGTAGTTATTTGGTAGTTATTATGAATCTATAGATATGCTTGGAGAGTTTTGCAAAAATAGCTTCATATTGTTTAATTAATGTAGCAATATTGAAGATACATCAAGTGGTACGCCCGGCAGGATTCGAACCTGCGACCTTCTGAACCGCAATCAGATGCTCTATCCAGCTGAGCCACGGACGCATATTTGAGTGTGAAATAATATCATATTTTCCTTATATTATACTTATAAAACTACTGCGACCTACTCCAATTTTTATTATATATAAAAGCTTTATCAGCATACATTTAGCTGAATATATATATAATCACACTCTCAAAAAAATCGGGGTGTGGCGCAGTCTGGCTAGCGCGCTACCTTGGGGTGGTAGAGGTCGCAGGTTCGAGTCCTGTCACTCCGACCATTTTTAAAACTTCAGCATACTCATACCAAATCCTATGTTGTATCCATCCATATCTGTATTACTTGTGGTACCTTGTATTGTAAATGTAATATCAAGCTCTTTTAGGAGTTTAAATGGAATTTTTTCTCCTACTTTCCAGTAGAATGTTGTTCCACCTGTAAATGTAGAGTCAAAGTGTGTTAATTTTGCCAAATCATTATCAACAAATGAACCTCTTACATAAACTTCTGCAATGATTGGCATATCCCATACTCTTGTCAACTCTTTTGTATAAAATCCTGCTCTAATTTCTGAACTTATACCACTATCACTCCCTATACCATCTCCATCATACTCTATATCTATATAGCTAACTGAACCTATAAAGTATGGTTTGTATCCGTAATATTTTGGATGGTATGCAGCACAAATAAAAAAATCATACAGCATAGTTGTATCTTCATTGTTAAAGAGTTCATCTATTTTACTGTTTTGGACTCTTTTTTCATCATAGCTACTGTCATTAAATGTAGCAAGAAGTGTAGCTCCACCCATTAGTGCCAACTGATTTGTAATATTCCAGTTCAATCCTCCACCAGCTTTGATATAGTATGCTTCATTATCTATATCACCTATTGAACCATTTTTGAAATCTATACTATTTTGTTCATAATCTGAGTATCCTACTGCTCCTGTTACAAATACTCTCATACTCTGTGACTCATCACCAAAAAAGTAGGTTCCTGGTATAGATATATTATGCAAATCTATATCATAACTATTATCTGTACCTATTGTATATCTGCCAGAGTGCAGAGTAATATCATTTAGGTAGTAGGCTATCCCACCCATCATACTCCGATATGTATCAGATATACTGTCTGCTTGTACAGTAACAGCAGTTGCCATAGTATAAATAGTGCCAATTAAGATACTGTTTATAGTTTTTTTCATATTTTATATTTCCTCTTTTACTTCAAATGTACTATTTGTATCAAGCTCTATTACTTTCCATGGCAAACCTTGTATATTTAACTCTTCCATAAAAGGATCTGGATCAAACTCTTCTACATTAAATACTCCCTCTTTGTGCCATATATTTTGAATCATCAATTTTGCTCCTATCATAGCAGGAACACCTGTAGTATAACTGACTGCTTGAGATTGCACCTCTTTGTAACACTCTTGATGATCACTTACTTGATATATATATACCCTCTTTTTTTGACCATCTTTTGTTGTACCTTCCATAAATACACCTATATTTGTTTTGCCTTTTGTTCTTGGACCTAGTGATGCTGGATCTGGCAATAGAGCTTTTAATAGATGAAGTGGAACTACTTTGCATCCATCTACCTCTACGGTATCTATTCTTGTAAGTCCTACATTATCCAAAACCTTCAAATGTGTAAGATAACTCTCACCAAAAGTCATCCAAAATCTGATTCGCTTTAATCCTGGTACATGCTTGACCAAAGACTCTTCTTCTTCGTGGTATAGCAAATAACTATCCTTTGGACCAATTTCAGGATAATCCCAGACCATCTTTATCTCCATAGGTTCTGTCTCTATCCATTTGCCATCTTCCCAGTATCTACCTTTTGAATTTACCTCTCTGATATTGATTTCAGGATTGAAATTGGTAGCAAAAGGATAACCATGATCACCTGCATTACAATCCAATATATCAATATACTCTATTGTATCAAAGTAGTGTTTTAGTGCATAAGCTACAAATATATTTGTTACTCCAGGATCAAATCCACACCCAAGCAATCCCATGATACCTGCTTTTTTAAATTTATCATCTCTTGCCCACTGCTCTTTGTACTCAAACTTTGCAGTATCTGGATGCTCATAGTTTGCCGTATCAAGATAGTCAACACCTGTTTTTATACAAGCATCCATAATAGTCAAATCCTGATATGGCAAAGCCACATTTATAACAATATTTGCTTTTGTATTTTTGATAAGTTCGACTACTTCATCTACATAATCAGCATCAACTTGAGCTGTTTGAATATCTACACTTGTCTTTTCTTTTACTCTTTTGGCTATATCATCGCATTTTTGTTTTGTTCTACTGGCTAATGTAATAGTTCCAAAAGTCTCTACATTCATAGCACACTTAAATGTTAC
>JAMOSA010000042.1 GCA_027063325.1 Campylobacteraceae bacterium | reverse complement strand
AAACATATATCAAAGCATTTGGGTGTAATACTCTTTTGAGTTCTACAAACAGAGTCTTGAACATTATGACATATCTTATTATCTTTACTCCACCAGCAGTTGAACCAGCAGTAGCTCCTGTTAGCATTGCTATAAAAATAAGAGCTATTGCATCATGACCCCACAAGCCATAATCAATAGATGCAAAACCCGTAGTTGTCATTACTGAAGCTATCGTAAAAAATGAGTGAGTAAGTGAATGATAAAATGTATCTTTGTCTATTATATCGTGAGTAAAAGTCAAAAACAAAGAAAGCAACAAAAATGTAATAAAATACCATTTGACCTCTTCACTCTCATATCCACTGCTATCTTTATATAAAAATCTCAAATGAGCCAAGAAATTGATACCAGATAAGAGCATAAAAAGGGTGGTTATCCACAATATAGCATCCGAATCAAATCCAGCCATAGAATCATTTTTGGTAGAGAAACCTCCTGTTGATATGGTAGAAAAAGCATGATTTATCGCATCAAACCAATTCATACCAAAGAGTTTAAGAAGTATCAAATCTATAACTGTAAGTAGTATATATATACCCCAAAGTCTCATAGCTGTATCTTTTATTTTTGGTGTAAGCTTCTCCATAGTCACACCAGTAGCCTCTGCTTTAAACAGACTCAAACTTCCGGTAGGATTGATCATAGATAGCAGTCCCACACCAAGTACTACTATACCCATACCACCAAGCCAGTGCATTAGTGAACGATGAAAGAGTATGGTATGGGGTAGAGATTCTATAGAGCTATATACAGTAGCTCCTGTTGTTGTAAATCCGCTCACAGCTTCAAAAAATCCAGATGCAAAAGATATATTGCTATACAAAATCAAAGGCATAGCACCAGCTATACCCACAAGCAACCATAAAAGATTGACTACCAAAATACTCTCTCTTACTCTTAGATTGATATGATAATCCCTATACAAATAGAGTATAGAAATATTCAAAATCATAAAAACTGTATCAAATACAACAAGTTTTATAATATTCTCCTGATATATAATCCCAACTAATATATCCAATATAAAAAACAGTGATATTGTCAAACCAATAAGAGACAATATTTTGATAATACTTTTATAATCCATGTATCCACTCATGTACTCTATTTGCTTCATTTGAAGTTGTAAAGAGTACTATTATATCACCCTCTTCTATAAATAGAGGTTCACTTTCCAATCTAATCAAACTACCATCTCTAATGAGTATAAATATAATATCATCAATCTTTTTTGGTAATTTCAACTTTTTACCAACAAGATGAGAGGTAGAAAATACTCTCCTAAGATATATCTGCCCTTTGCCTCCACAAAATTTTCTCTCTGTTATAACATGGCTTGAGTTTATCTTCTCAATAATAGCATTGAGTGCATTGATTTTTGGACCTCTGATTACTACAATGCCAAGAGAGTGCATTACATTGTAGTACTCTATCTCATTATTTACAGCCATTACTTTTTCTATACCATGCTCTCTAGCTTCAAGGCATTTGACAATATTATACTCATCATCTTCTGTTGCTGCTATTGCCATATTGGCATGAGATAATCCCTCCTCTTCAAACAAAGTTGCAGTACCATATTTGCAACTAAGTGTCATAGCACTACCACCTAACTTCTCATCTGCTATATGACAAAGTTCAAGAGACTTTTCTATAATCTTGACTTCAATATCCTCTTTGATTAAGGCTTTTGCAATGCTTACACCCAACTCATCAGCACCAAAAATAATAGATCTCTCAATCTCAGAAGGAGATAAGACATCCAACTCTTTACACTTTTGTCTGATTGCCACTTCTTGACCAAATAGATATACCAAATCATTTTGCTGTAACATCATATCATCAGTAGGAATAAACAATGATTTGTCTCTTTCGACTCCTACTACAATATAATTGTCACTTTTGGGTATATCAATAGAGCTATCTACAGTGACTCTTAGAGATATTAATACATTATCAGTATATTCGAATCTCTTTACATTATTTGCATGTGGATATCTAAGGAGTATTGCAACAGCTTCTGAAGTTAACTCCATAGGATAGAATGCTTCATCAATACCAAGCCTGTCACACACTTTTGTTTTGGCAAAATTCGGATTACGCAAACGGATAAATTTTCGACTAAGCTCTATAGCATCATCAGCAATTAGGGTAGATAACAGATTGGCTTCATCATTATCTGTTACAGCTATAAAGAGATCACTCTCTTTGTCAATAAATCTTTTGTAGGTATCTGGATCTTCTATATCACCCTCTACCGGAAGTATATCTATACTCTCTTGGAGTCTTTGAAGTGCTTTTGCATTTCTATCTATGACTGTAACACTATGGTGGAGTGAGAGTAATCTTGCCAATTCATATCCTACTCTACCCGCCCCTGCTATGATTATATTCATAATACTCCCTATTTTATATTTATATAATCATAGTACAAAAATCTTTTTATCTCCTTTGTAACTCTAATACAGTAATAGTATATTTTGGATAAGTATAGTCTAATACCCCATTCTTTAGTGTTGCACTATCTTCTACTATATCAATATCAAGTTTTGGAAATTTAACTTGAGAATTTCCATCATCATCTGTAGTTACTATGGCATCTGGATTTAGATATTTCAGGTTATCTACATCTACATTGTCTGCTACATCTTTTTGATCATAATACTCTGTGAGTGTAGTATGAGTTAGTGTTTTGATTTTGACTTCATCACCAAATTGATTTGACATAAACTCCAAAGATACTTTCTTATCATCATTTGGAGAACTATTTACTACAAATACCACTAATTTATCATCCATCTCTATGGGAGTAATTATCAGTTTGCTATCATTTGAGGTAGCATAGAGTACCTTTGGATTTTTATCAAAGTCTATATTATCTCTCCAAAACTGAATACCTTCTACCAATGGATATGGTGTACCATCTCTTTGATACAAAGCATGTCCACCGTTTATAAATGAGTGCCACAAACTGGCCATATACAATCCACCTTGAATAAAGTAGCTAAATGATTCTCCATGCCAAATAATTTTTGCCCAAGACTCTTCGTGGATTACACCTTTTCTGGTACTAGGAGACAATGAATTATATTCAGTGAATGCTATCTTTATATCACTGACTTTTCTTCTGTCATTATCTCTCATATAATTTTTAATATAACTCTTTATGAGACTTATATCACTCTTATATACAAGTGGATAGTCTG
>JAMOSA010000041.1 GCA_027063325.1 Campylobacteraceae bacterium | reverse complement strand
GGTTTCTTTTTATCTTCTCTTGACCTATATACTCTTCCCAACTGTTTGGGCGAAGAGACTTTTCATAATAACTCTCACCTTCAAATCTCTCTATCTCTACTACTCTTTCCATATTACTACTTGTATGTATGCTCATTGGTAGGGAAAGTTCTACTTTTTACTTCATTTTTATAGTTTGAGAGTGCCTCTTTGACCAAAGATGCACCCTCTAAATATCTCTTGACAAATTTTGGTTTAAACTCTGTAAAAAATCCCAACATATCACTCCATACCAATACTTGACCATCTGTAGAGTTACCCGCACCTATACCAATAGTTGGTATAGATACACTTTGGGTTATCTCTTTGGCTACTTCAGTAACTACTCCTTCTATTATCAAAGCAAAAGCACCTGCCTCTTCTACTGCTTTGGCATCTTCTATTAATCTTTGTCTATCCTCTTTGGTTTTACCTCTGACTCTGTATCCACCTTCAGCTCTAACAAATTGAGGCATCAATCCAATATGAGAGACTACAGCAATACCATTATCTGTAAGATGCTTCACAATATCAGCCCTCTCTTTTCCACCCTCGATTTTGATTGCATCAGCACAACACTCTTTATATACTCTTGTAGCATTTATCAGTGCAATTTTTGCATCTGTATAGGTACCAAATGGCATATCAAGTATAATTAATGGACTTTTGGCACCATTACAGACCGCTTTTGTGTGATATATCATCTGATCCAATGTAGCACTTAGTGTATCTTTTTCGCCCAAAAAACTCATATTTAGACTATCACCTACTAGTATCATCTCTACTTCACCATCAAATATTGAAGCAAACAGAGCATCATATGCTGTAACCATCACTATAGGCTCTACACCCTTTAGCTTGGAAATAGTGTTTACTGTTACCTTCTTTTGTATCTTTGGAGTGTGAATACTCATAATAACTATCCTTGCATTAATTATCAAAATTAGACTTATCGATTTTAAAACCAAAGTCTCATACTCTGTTCATATTCTGAATGGATTTTATCCAAAATCAGTATAATATTAGGCAACGATTACCCATAGTTAAATAGTATTTATACAAAACACTCAAAAGGAGAATAATTTAGTGAAAAAATTAGTAGCTTATATAACAACTGGATATCCGGATAAAAATTTTACTATAGACTTGGCACTCTCACTCAAAGAAGCAGGTACTGATACCCTAGAGCTTGGTATTCCATTTTCAGATCCAGTTGCAGATGGACCAGTAATTGAGAGTGCAAACCTAAAAGCACTCCAAAATGGTTTTAAAATTTCTGATCTCTTTGAAGTATCTAGTAAGATTGCTCCAAATATAGATACATTATGGATGGGATATTTTAACCCTTTTTATCATAAAGGATTAGATACATTTATAGATGAAGCAAAAAAGAGTAAAGTATCTGGATTTATAATACCTGACCTTCCATATGAAGAGGCACAATTATACAAAAGTGATATAGTATCAAATGGATTGACTCTAATAGATTTTATTGCACCAACAGATACAAAAGAGCGTATTCAAATGATAGCAAAAGATGCTCAAAAATTTATATATCTAGTAGCTTATGCAGGTATTACAGGCTCTGGTATCAGCGAAGATTTGAGTAGTATTGTATCTGAAATCAAAGAGTGTAGCACTACTGATGTATATGTAGGATTTGGTGTCAATGAACTTAGTGCAAAAGAGAAAGCAAAAGGGGTTGATGGGGTAATAGTAGGTTCTGCATTTGTAAAGGTACTTTTAGATGATACAATCTCATTATCACAAAAGATACAAAAAGTATCTCAAATTGCATCAAATATAAAATCTGCAATCAATGAGTAATTTAACTTTACACAACTTTATAACTAATTATGAAACTAAAGTCCCATTTTACAACAATTTTTTAAATTGATTTATCCTGAAAATGAGGCTTTAGCCTCAAGTATTAAAGTAGTAAAAGTTTATCTGCGTAACATCACTTAGATACGATAGTATATGCGTAGTGTTTCTAAAATACACATACAAAGCGGTTAAGCAGAAGTTTAGAGTTGCTTATATTTTTACCAAATGTAACTAATGGTAGAATTTTGCAACCCTAAAATCAAAGGAGAAGCTAATGGCTCAAAGAGCGATACGCGAATATGATGGAAAAGCACTCTTTTCCAAACATTGGAATGAATATTTTGATGGGTTTAACTACCCTTTCAAATCTGTACTTGTTACAAGTGGTGATGAGTTGCGTCAAAAAGCAAAAGAGGAGGGTTATGAGTGGCTAAACAGTGAGCCTTTGGTTGCAAAACCTGATATGCTTTTTGGTAAAAGAGGTAAAAATGATTTGGTTCTTTTCCGTGTAGAAAAACCAGGTGATGTAACACTTGAAGATGCTGCAAAGTGGATAGATGAGAAACAATCTGGTGAAGTAGAACTTCTAAGTGGACAAAAGGGTCAATTGACTCACTTTATTGTAGAGCCCTTTACTCCTCACACTCAAGAGCAAGAGTACTATATCGCTGCTACAACAGTAGGTGAAGATGATGTACTTTATATGTCTGCAGAAGGTGGTATGGAAGTAGAAGAGGGTTGGGATGAAAAGGTAAATGAGGTAAAAATACCTATTACCATGAGTGATGAAGAGATAGAAAAAGCTATCAAAGATAATATTCCAGCTGATATTCCAGATGAAAACAAAGATACATTTGCAGATTTTGCTGTAAGATTCTTTAAATTCTTCCGTGATATGCACTTTGCCTACCTTGAAATCAACCCTATAGTACTAGTTGGTAGAGATGCACATATTCTTGACCTTGTTGCAAGATTGGATGATACTGCCGGATTTATGATGAAAGAGAAGTGGGGAGATATAGAGTTCCCAACTGCATTTGGTATGGAAGATCAATCTCCAGAAGAGAAAGCAATAGCAGAAGCTGACAGCAAATCAGGAGCTTCACTAAAACTTACTATCCTCAATCCAAAAGGAAGAATCTGGACAATGGTAGCTGGTGGTGGAGCAAGTGTAGTTTATGCTGATACTATTGCTGATATGGCCGGTGTTGCAGATTTGGCAAACTATGGTGAATATAGTGGAGGTCCAACTACAGGTGAGACTGAATTTTATGCAGAGACTATATTTGACCTGATGACAAGATACCCAGATCCAAGAGGAAAAATTTTGATTATTGGTGGTGCTATTGCAAACTTTACTGATGTTGCAAAGACATTTACAGGTATTATCAATGCTCTTGAGAAGTGGGCAGATAAACTCAAAGAGAATAATACAAAAATA
>JAMOSA010000040.1 GCA_027063325.1 Campylobacteraceae bacterium | reverse complement strand
CTTGGGCAGATAGTTATGTTGTGGTTATGGTCAATACAGTTAAAAGAGCCTACAATTTATGATGTAGGTACACTGTTTATAGCAGATGAAAAGAGACTACTAAAAGAGTCAAAAGGCGGTGCGAGGATAATTGCAATAATATCTGCACTCTTTAACTATATTCCGGTATTGAATATTTTTGCACCACTATACGCACAAATTATGTTTTTACATTATATATTATCAAAAGAGACAAAATAAAATTTAAAGGAGAGTTATGCAACTGAGTGATTATGATAAGTTTCCAACCACACTTCCGGTGGTAGTAGAAGATGAACTCTTTTTTTATCCATTTATGATAAGCCCTATATTTTTAACTTCACAAGAGGATATTAATGCTGCAACTTATGCAATGGAGAATAACTCTTTGCTTTTTGTAGCCACTACCAAACCAGGCAAAGAGGGTGAAAGAGAGTTTGAGAATATATATCCAATAGGTGTAATTGGCAGTATTATGAGAAAAGTACAGATGCCAGATGGCAGAGTAAAGATACTCTTTCAGGGGTTGGCAAAAGGTGAACTCAAAGAGAGAGTAGATACAAAACCACTAAGAGCTATGGTTGATATAGTCGAAAGTGAGCCATACAATAAGCTTAAAGTTGATGCACTTTTAAATATGCTAAGAGAGAAGATAAATAAACTTTCAAAAATCAACAGTAATATTCCTGCAGACTTGGTAAAAACGATAGAAGAGAATGATGAGCCACACAGAATTGCAGATTTGGTATCTTCTATGTTGCCTCTAAAAAAAGAGACAGCTTATAAACTATTTGTAGAGAATAATATTGAAGAGAGACTGATAGCTATAATTGATAGTATCAATTCCCAAATTGAAGCACTAAAGATTCAAAGAGAAATTAGCAGCAAGGTACACAGTAAGATAGAGCAGACAAACAAAGAGTATTTTCTAAAAGAGCAACTCAAAGAGATTCAAAAAGAGCTTGGAGTTGATACTCAAAGAGAAGAAGAGATTGGCAACTTTTTGCAAAAGCTTGAAAAACTAAAACCACATCTTAGTGAAGATGCCTACAAAGAGATAAAAAAGCAGTTGGACAGGTTTGCCAAAATTCACCCAGAGAGTGCAGACTCTACTGTACTTCAAGGTTATCTTGAGTGGGTATTTGAGATGCCATTTGGCAAATACTCAAAAGGCAGTTTCAGTGTATCAAGAGTAGCCAAAGAGTTGGATAAAGATCACTACTCTTTGCAAAAACCAAAAGAGAGAATTGTAGAGTACTTTTCTGTCAAAGAGTTATCAAGTCTAAGAGGCAAAAGTGAAATAGAGAGCAAGGGGGTAATACTCTGTTTTGCAGGACCTCCAGGAGTTGGTAAGACATCTTTGGCAAACTCTATTGCAAAAGCTTTGGATAGACCGCTTGTAAGATTGGCTTTGGGTGGACTTGAGGATGTAAATGAATTAAGAGGACACAGAAGAACTTATGTAGGAGCAATGCCAGGTAGAATTGTACAGGGATTGATAGAGGCAAAAAGTATGGATCCTGTTATGGTACTTGATGAGATAGACAAGGTTGGCAGAACACACAGAGGTGATCCTACTGCCGCACTTCTTGAGATATTGGACCCAGAGCAAAACAGTCACTACAGAGATTACTATCTAAATTTTCATATAGATTTAAGTAGAGTAGTATTTATTGCAACAGCAAATGATATAGGCAAAATTCCGGCTCCTCTTAGAGACAGAATGGAGATAATTATACTCAACAGTTATACTCCAGATGAGAAGTTTCAAATAGCAAAAAGGTATCTAATACCCCAAGAGATAAAAAGCCATGCCCTAAGAAGTGATGAAATCAAGATTACAAATAAAGCACTAAAATTGCTTATAGATGAATATACAAGAGAGCCTGGTGTCAGAAATCTAAGACGAAAAATAGCTTCCATTATGAGAAAGAGTGCAAAACTGATTTTAGAAGATCACTCTTTGGACAGGGTAAAAATAGGTGCAAAAAAATTGCCTCAATTTGCTGATAAGAGAGTATTTGAATTTACTGTAGTAGATGACAAACCACAAGTTGGTGTAGTCAATGGGTTGGCTTGGACATCTGTAGGTGGAGATGTACTTACAATTGAAGCTATTAAAATCAAAGGCAAAGGAGTATTGCAATTGACCGGTAGTTTGGGTGATGTTATGAAAGAGTCAGCCAGAATCGCCCATAGTGTAGTAAAGATTTTGATAGACAATGGCAAACTTAAAATACCCAAAGATGTTATTCCAAGAAGTTCTACAGAGATAGAAAAGGGATTATATCCAGACAGCAGTGAAGTATATAAAAGGTATGATTTACATATACATGTACCAGAAGGAGCCACTCCAAAAGATGGTCCAAGTGCCGGAATTACAATGTGTAGTGCAATAGCTTCCATATACAGCCAAAGAAGAGTAGATAACAAAGTGGCAATGACCGGTGAGGTTACACTAACAGGCAAGGTATTACCAATAGGCGGTCTCAAAGAGAAATTGATAGCAGCTTATAAAGCAGGGGTTAAAAAAGCTTTGATACCGGCTAAAAATTATGAAAGAGATCTTGATGAGATGCCAAAAGAGGTTCTTGATAATATAAAAATTATTCCTGTATCACACATAGAAGAGGTAATTGAACATACACTTCTTTAATTATATAAGTCTAAAAATTGCTCAATATGTAGAGAATATATCCAGAAGCTACAAAAATTGAGCAATTTGTTTTAAAAAAGGTCAAAACAACTCTTGAATTTATGCTATAATTAAAGAAATCTTAAACAAAAAAGGCTCGAAGAATGAGAATTTTGATTATTGAGGATGAAGCTACACTCAGCAAAACACTAGCAGAGGGTTTAAAAGAGTATGGTTACCAAAATGATATAGCTGAAAATCTAAAAGATGGCAGATACTATTTAGATATTCGTAATTATGATTTGGTACTGCTTGATTGGATGCTTCCAGATGGTAACGGTATAGAGATTATTCCAGAGATCAAAGAAAAAAGACCAAAGACAGCTGTTATTGTACTCTCAGCCAGAGATGACAAAGAGAGTGAGATTGAAGCTTTAAAAATTGGTGCAGATGATTATGTAAAGAAACCTTTTGATTTTGAAGTACTTTTGATGAGAATTGAAGCCAAACTAAGATTTGGTGGTAGTAATATCATAGAGATTGAAGAGCTTGTTATAAATCCAGAAGAGGAGAAGATTATATATAATGGTGAAGTGATAGAGCTAAAAGGTAAACCGTTTGAAGTTCTTACTCATCT
>JAMOSA010000039.1 GCA_027063325.1 Campylobacteraceae bacterium | reverse complement strand
GATGATCTTAAGGCAGCACTTAATATAGCAACTACGGCTTTAAAATATGCAAAAAAAGATTATGAGAGACAAATTAAAGTAAAAAAACTTGTAGATGCTTCCAAAATTGACTCTTATGCATTTAAATATGATAGTGCAAAGGCACAAGTCATATACCAACAGGCACTGCTGGACAAAACTTTACTCAAAGCTCCGTTTGATGGAGTTATCTTTGAAAAAAGTGTAGAGGTAGGAGATGTTGTATCTGGTGCTATGATTCGTACAATCTTCAAGCTACAAAGTACAAATGAGAGAAAACTGATTCTGGAATTTGATCAAAAATACTGGAAAGATATAAAAATCGGGCAATTGTTTAACTACGGCATTGATGGTGACAGCAAAAAATATAGTGGGAAAATTTCTAAAATATATCCTTTTGCAGACTCTGGAAACAGAAAGATGCGTGCAGAAGTAAAAACAGAAGATTTTGTCCCAGGACTTTTTGGCGATGGTATCATCACAACAACAGATAAGTAGGTAGCATATGTATAAATTGGCTATAAATAGACCCATCACAACCTTGATGTATGTTATCACACTTATAATATTTGGATTGATGAGCTTCAAATCTATGCCTTCTGCTCTCTATCCCAATATAGACTTCCCAATGGTTACAGTACAGACTGTTTACCCTGGAGCAGAAGCGAGTACTATTGAATCACAAGTAACGGATAAGGTAGAAGAGGCGATTTCACGAATTGGTGGGATAGATAGTATTGTTTCAACAAGTTCCGAGGGTATCTCTGTGGTGATGGTCAAGTTCTTTTTGGAGCGTGATATTAACGAAGCGACCAATGATGTCAGGGATAAAGTGGCCGCGGTTATCTTACCTCGTGATGCCAAAACGCCATTGGTCTCTAAACTAGATATAGGTGGTGCGTCTGTCATCAATCTATTTGTAACTGCTAAAAATGACAGTATCAAAAACCTGATGCTTTTTGCTGATGAAAAAGTGAAACCAAAACTGCAAAAGATTAATGGCGTAGGGGCTATCAAAATTGTAGGTTACAAAGATAGAGAGATAAAAATCTACCCAAATCCAAATCTGCTAAATAAGTTTGGCATAACGGTATCTGAACTAAACCAAATAGTTGCTCGTGAAAATGTAAAAATAGGTGGAGGTAAACTCATCTCGTCAACCAAAGAGTTTACACTCAAAACAAAAGCAGATGCCCTTAGTGTAGATGAACTCAAAAACATCATAATCAAAGACGATATCAAATTAAAAGATATTGCCACGGTGGAAGATAGCTTGAGTGATGCCAAGAGCTATGCTTCCTATAATGGTGTTGAGGGCGTGATGCTTGAAGTGCAAAAGATTTCAGGAGCCAATACTATAGATATAGTTCAAAAGGTAAAAGATACATTGCCAGAGTTGGAGAAAGTTGCAGGAGATAGATTTGAAGTGAAAACTCTAAATGATACCTCTCCATTTATAGTAAATTCACTAGAACATGTGAAGTTTGATCTTATTTATGGTGCATTTCTTGCTATTATTATTATCTTTTTCTTTTTACGAAATATGACTATCACTTTGGTCTCTGCTTTGTCTATTCCTGCCTCTATTTTTGGTACATTTGCCTTGATGGACTATATGGGATTTAATCTCAATAAGATGACGCTTATTGGGCTTACACTCTCTATTGGTATTATTATTGATGATGCTATTGTTGTCATTGAAAATATATATAAAAAACTCGAATCTGGCATGGGTAAATTTGAAGCAGCTGTAGAGGGAACTAAAGAGATGGCATTTACAATATTGGCAATTGCTATGATGCTTCTAGCTGTCTTTGTTCCTGTTTCATTTATGTCTGGAATTGTAGGAAAATTCTTTGAGAGCTTTGCTATGACTGTAGGATTTGCTGTTATTATTTCCTATACCGTGGCACTTAGTTTTATTCCTTCATTGAGTGCAAGAGTTTTGCATAAAGGAGAGAGTAAATTTTACGATTTTACTGAGCCACTATTTAAAGGTTTGGAAAAGATGTATGATGTTACTTTAAAACTAGTACTTAGATTTAAAATCATTACTTTAATCTTAGTTTTTGGAGTCTTTTTCGGCTCACTCTCTCTCTTTCCAAAAATTGGTATGGATTTTATACCCAAAGAGGATAAAGCAGAGTTTGAGATATTTTTAAAAGCAGATGCCAGTGTTTCACTCGAAGAGATGATAAAAAAATCAAAAGTTGTAGAAGATATGGTGAGAAAAAATGAAAATGTACTCTACACTATTTTAAATGTTGGCTACAACACTGCTGGAGAGAAACACAAATCTAAGATTTATGTAAAACTCAGTGACAGAGAAGAGAGAACGCTCAATCAAGAGCAGATTATTCAAAACTTTCGAGGTGAGTTAGAACCCTTTAAAAAAGAGTTGTTTATTACAGCAGCAGCCATACCTGGTATAAAGGGAGCAGGTGTTTCAGTACCTTATCAGATTGTTTTAAAGTCTGATTCATTTGAAGATCTGAAAGTAGCTGCAAAAAATTTGACAGATTATTTGAAAAAGAAAAAAGGTTTTGTGGATGTTGATACAAACCTTGATGATGGTAAACCACAAATTGATATCAATATCAAAAGAGTGAGTGCCAACAGACTTGGGATTTCTGCTTCACAAATAGCAAATGCCATCTCAACTGCATTTTCAAGTGAGCTAGAGATATCCTACTTTGAAGAGAATGGTAAGCAGTACAACATTACACTGAGATTCCCCGATAATGATAGAATCTCTATTGAGGATATTAAAAAAATACAGTTAAAAACGGCAAATGGTCAGTTGGTCTATCTCGATGGTTTGGTAGAGTTTACAAACTCTAAAGCATTGGCTGCCATAAATCACTTTGACAGACAGAGACAGGTAACTGTTTTTGCCGATCTGTTTGGACTTGATTTAGGTGGTGCTGTAGGTTACACACGAGAGGGCATTGATGAGCTTCTTCCTCCTACGGTCTCTTATAGATTTACAGGATTTGCAGAAGAGATGGAAAAAACAGGCAAAGCATTTGGAGCAGCACTTGGGCTTTCCGTTATCCTCATGTTTATTATTTTGGCTATTTTGTATGAATCACTCATTCAGCCGATTATCATTATGATGGCATTGCCATTAAGTATTATTGGGGTAATGTTGGCTCTGTATCTTAGCGGATTACAATTTTCTCTCTTTGTTATGATTGGCTTTATGCTTCTGATGGGAATGGTAGGGAAAAATGCCGTTCTGTTGGTAGATTTTGCCAATGGTGCGATGGAGAGAGGAAAAAGTGCCGATGAAGC
>JAMOSA010000038.1 GCA_027063325.1 Campylobacteraceae bacterium | reverse complement strand
TTTGCATGAGTAAAACTGTGGTTACCTATAGTTATATATCTGTTTTCTCTACACATCATATAGTACTTCATCAACCTCTGACTATTATGTGGCGGTTTCCCAACCACAAATAGTGTAATTGGTACCTTTAATCTATTGATGGAGCGATTTAGATTTACTGTACCTGCCAAAGGTCCATCATCACTTGTCAGATATATAACTCTGCTTGGCATAAGTGTAGCCAGAGGATTAACTATATTTTTGGTAGCAAAATATGAAAATACTCCCAACAACCCTATTCCCAATCCAACTTTAAATAGTCTTTTTTTCATCCTGTATCTCTCATAATAAACTTATATTACTATTTTATCCGAAAAAGACATTAATTTTGGTACTCTGTGTATAGAAAAATTGAGATTTTATTTACAGTATTATATTTGCCTCTGAGAAAATCAGAGACAATTTTTTATAGACTTTACTATTTTTTTGGCATTTCAGCTACAATTACACCTCTTAAATCACCCTCTTTGAAATCTACCGCTTTATCATTTGGATACTTTTGCTTGAGTAAATCAACTACCTTTTTATCCATCTTGGATACTGATCCATGACATTTTAGACAAGCTTTTTCTATAACAAGAGGTACATATACTCTATATTTTCCATCAACCTCTACAACCTTTGGCTTCTTTTTGAATGTTCCATCTTTTATCTGCTTTTCAAAACTGTTTAAAACCTCTTTGTCTGTATCATCTGGAGCATTCTTTTCATTTCTTATTTTTAATGAAGTTCTATATACTCTTACACCCTCTGGAAATTTACTGCTTACCTCTTTTGCTATTGTGCCTACACTTTTGTTACAAAAATATGCAGCTTGCAGACCTGTTGGATCATCTTTCATTCTCTTTTTTACTTCACTTTTCATTCTACTACCCATCTGTTTGATATATCCAACACCCTCTTTTACAACAGTTTGCATATTATTGTTTACAGATTCAGCATTTGCAATAATTACCAAAGAGACTAATGTACTCAAAATGATTTTCATTCTCATTACCTCCAATTTTTTTTTGAGATTATAGCATAAAGATATAGGATATAATACAGATTATTAATATAAAAAGGATAGTAGCTATGCAAAGAGTAAGATACGATATATCACCATGGGGAGAAGTTGATAGTTATCTATTCAAAGAGGGTACTCATACAAGAATATATGATATTTTGGGTGCAAAAATTATGCAAAGAGAGGGAGTTTTTGGAGTCTATTTTGCTGTATGGGCTCCAAATGCTCAATCAGTAAGTGTTATAGGAGATTTCAACAATTATACTCCAGGAATGCATCCATTAAAACTTAGAGATGATGGTAGCGGAGTGTGGGAAGGGTTTATAGAGAGATTAAAAGCAGGAGTTACATATAAATATGCAATTGTTACTCAAGATGGTACACTATTACAAAAGAGTGATCCTGTAGCAAGATTTTCAGAAAAACCTCCAAAGTCGGCATCTATTGTATGGAGTATAGAAGGATATGAGTGGAGTGATGATGAGTGGATGGATCAAAGAGCACAAAAACAGACCCACAAATCACCGATAAATATATATGAAGTTCATCTTGGTTCATGGAGACGAAAGATAGAAGAAGATAACAGGGAATTGACATATATAGAGTTGGCAAATGAGTTGGCTGATTATGTAGAGGAGATGGGATATACCCATATAGAGATAATGCCAATTACAGAATATCCGTTTGAAGGTTCATGGGGCTATCAAGTTACTGGATACTTTTCACCAACAGCCAGATATGGCACACCTACTCAGTTTATGGAACTGGTGGATATTATGCACAGCAGAGGTATAGGTGTGATAATGGATTGGGTTCCATCCCATTTTGTAACAGATGGTCATGGATTGAGTGGTTTTGATGGAACTGCACTATATGAGCATGCCGATCCACGCAAAGGGTATCATCCTGAGTGGAAAAGTGCCATATTTAACTATGGTAGAAATGAGGTAAAAGCATTTTTAATCAGCAGTGCAAACTACTGGTTTCAAAAATACCATATAGATGCCATCAGAGTAGATGGGGTTGCTTCTATGCTATATCTTGATTATGCCAGAGAAGAGGGAGAGTGGATACCAAATAGATATGGAGGCAATGAAAACTTAGAAGCAATAGATTTTTTGAGAAAATTAAATGAATCAGTCTATCAAGAAAATAGAGGAATAGTTATGATAGCCGAAGAGTCCACAGCATTTCCAATGGTAACTAGACCTGTCTATCTTGGTGGTTTGGGTTTTGGTTACAAGTGGAATATGGGTTGGATGCATGATACATTAAAGTATTTCAAAAATGATCCTATATACAGACAGCATCACCATCACCACCTTACATTTAGTTTTGTATATATGTATAATGAAAACTATATTTTACCACTTAGCCACGATGAAGTGGTACATATGAAAGGCTCCCTAATAAATAAAATGCCAGGTGATACAAACCAAAAATTTGCAAATCTAAGAGCATTGTATGGGTTTATGATGGCTCATCCTGGTAAAAAGCTACTCTTTATGGGTGGAGAGTTTGCACAATTTGCTGAATGGAATTATGAAACATCTTTGGATTGGCACCTATTAAATGAGCCTCTGCATCTAGGTATTCAAAAACTACTCTCAAGATTAAACAGGTTATACAAAGATGAACCCGCTTTACATTTGTATGACTGTGAGCCAAAAGGATTTGAGTGGATAGATGAACTTGACTATCAAAGCAATGTCATATCATTTATCAGAAAGGGTGACAAAGAGGAAGATAATATAATAGTAATCTGCCATTTTGCAGATACAGTAAGAGAGAATTATCAACTAGGAGTACCAAATCTATATAGCTACAAAGAGATATTCAATTCACAAGACAAAGAGTTTGCAGGATGGGATATTACAAATGAAACACTCACTGCCAAAAGAGTTCCAAAACACGGAAGAGAATTTTCAATATCTATTACTCTACCACCACTATCTGTAATCTATCTAAAAAAAGTACAAAATTGAGACTTCAAAGATACTGCCGGTATAGAAAATGGTAGTATCTTTGCCAATTATTATATAAATAATAAAATTTCTAACTATTTTTAAGAAAAATTTTATATATATCTTAATACTATTTATAAAATATATTAAATAGGAGTATATAATGAAAAATCTAAAGTTTATTATATATTTGTTTGTTTTTTTGAGTGCAACTCTAAATGCTCAAAAACCAACAATAGAGAGTGTTACAAAGCTATATGTTGCTACATTCCAAAGGGCTCCTGATTCTGCTGGACTCAAATACT
>JAMOSA010000037.1 GCA_027063325.1 Campylobacteraceae bacterium | reverse complement strand
ACTTGCACCGATGACTATACCAAGAGAAACTGTTTTCAAAAAAACCCTCCTTCCTTATGCTACAATATATTCATGAAAAAGATAGAAAAAATACTTGACACTATATTGAGTTCAGCCTTTTGGTTATATCTTTTATCCTTTGTCAGTGCCTATATATACTTTTGTATTACTTCTCCAGGTGACCCGAATATAACTATTGGCTCTATTGTTTTTGCTATCCCTTTTATGTTTATTAACTATTTGCTAATTCTTATTATTATTGAGATATTAAATCTCTTTAATCTTTAAAGCTCTTCTAACAAACTCCAAAAAATCCTCCCACTCCATCTCTAAAATATCCCTGTATCCAAAATGAAGTATATTCCCTATCAAAGCTATCGCATCAAGCAACTCTTTTTTATCTATTGATATTACAAAAAATCTAATAATGCCTTTTGCAATTTTGCATACTCTTGGTAATACATCTCTTCAATCTCTTCTTCTGAGAGTCCAGTTAAATTACTTATAAGTTCAGCTTCTTTTTCTATCTCGTTTGTTATGTGTGCAACCGCTTTTATATCCCTAACTTTTGGTTTTCTCATTGTTACTTTTTGTCCATCTAAATCAATTATTATCTTATCCATTAAACTCTCCTTACATTATATGGTTTCTTAAAACTTCATATTTGTCTATACCATTGATTTTGCAAATATAGTTTGGAATATCTATATTGTACTTCTCTTTGCCCTCAACCTCCAGCCTGTAAGTTTGTACATTCAAATTCAAAGTTATACTATCAGACTCTCCTATTTTTCCACCAAACTCTTGCTCTTCCACCCAAGCACCCAATTCAAGATATACAGGTATCTTTCTCTTCCGGTCTCTTGTACTCTTTTTTATTACAAATGTAGCCAACTCCAAATCTCTTTTGCTTAGAGCCTCCCATATTGTGCCATTGTACTCCCCTATCTCTATCTTTGCTTCCATTGGTTCAAGCAAACTTGTATCTATCTTTCTGCCATTTACCTCTGTCTGCTTAAATTTCACTTTGGGTGGCTCTATCTCCTTGGTGGTTCCAATAAAGCCATACCCTTCTATATATACTTCTTGTCCAATTAGCATATTTATCAAATTATTTACCATCTCTTACTCCTAAATAGAATTAATCCACTCAATAAATACATCATTGTAATCATCTGTAAAAACAAGTTCAAAATTCAACTCTCTAATGCTTGGTATATTTGATGTTCTTATTGCAAATGTAAATTTCCCAGCTGTTACATCACTTCTATACTCATCAAGATAAATCTCATATCCAAGAGCAATTTTAGCTCCTGTGAGCTTCCTAAAAAACTCTGAACAAGTTTTCTTTACCCAGACAAGCTGATCAGCACTTCTATCTCTTGCCCATTTATTTGCTTGAATTATCGCCTCAAGCCATCTATAAAAAGTCCTGACTCTCTCTAAGCTTTGCCAAATAGGGTTAATATCTGTTGTCTCAAAGCCATAAGTTCTCCAGCCAACATCTCTAAGAATTGAGCTTATCCCATTTTGTCTCAATCTTCTTGCTTCACAATCAACACCATCAAAATACTCTATTGCCCTCTCACTGCCACTTACACCCTTTACAATTCTATTTGAGTGGCTTCTGGCATATCCAAACTCATCATACCCATTATCACCCCCTGCATCCCAATATGCAATAACTCCAGCAATGAGTGCTGAAGTTGGATACAATTTACCTTCTACTTTACTCTGTCCATTGTACAGCAGGAGAAACCTACTACCGAAATTTCTTGCAAAGTTTAGTGCTTCAGCTTCATTTTTGGCGTTTACATCTACTATAGCAGTAGCTTTAAATTTACTTGCGATACTATCCATTTTTGCTGCAATATCAATATCATACGAATAATTTGGCACTATAATAATATCTGGTGTAGTGAGTATTCTCTCATTTTGAGTGGCTGTTTTTAGCAAATCAAGCCCCTCTAAAATACTATCTTTAACACTATCTCCATCTTTTACAAAGACTGCTACTATTTTTGTATTCACATTTTGTAGTTCCATTGCATTTGCACTTTTGTATGCCAATTCATCATCAGTTGCACCATTTTCCAAAAGAAAGTCTTTCATCTCTTTTGGGCTATTGAATACTACAAAATCCGCTGTTTCTTTAAATGGCACTACTATTCCAATTGGGGTAGTACTATCTACTATAACAGGTCTTGCAGCCTCTACACTGATACCTCCATTTATCCCAAAATTTAGATTCATTGTTTACCCTTTCTGCTTTTTGTAACTGTAGATATAACTCCCTTATTTAATAGTGCCTCTATCTCTTTTTTATTTATACTCTTGGGTACAATTTGCCCCTTTTTATAAAAAATTCCATTCATAGAAAAATCCCTTACAAATTTCATATTATTCTCCTATACTCTTTTTGCAGTGTTTGTTTTCTATTAATCTTAGAGCCTTGCATACAAATACATCTATATAATTTGCCTTGCCACTATCTATTCGTCTTGCTATATGACTGCTCACTGTCTCATCCTGGCTTCCATTCCAAAAGAGTACATTTATCAATTGATCCAAGGCAATTAATACTCTTTTTGCTCTACTTCTGTTTTGTATATCTTTCTCAAATTTTTCTATAAAAATATCTCTCATTTATCCATCCTCCAAAGGATATACAGGATACTCAGGCTCTCTATTTTCTAGTAGAGCTGTTTTTAATTCTGCTTTACACTTTTGCACCCAAGCCACTCTGATACCAACCTTGACCAGCTGTAATATAGCCTCTTTGTTTTCATCTGCTATATCACTCAAAAGTTCATCAAAGTTTTTACCACTTTCAAACGCAATTATCTTTGTAACAATTGTTTGCTCCAAGTTTTCAAAACCCCTAGCTTTTAAAGTGTTTTCATAATAGAGCTTGTCGGCTAAGTCGCTATTTTGCTTGGATTGAGGATAGTATCTATATATATATCTTTCTATCTCTTTTAGTTTGTCCTTTTGCCACTCTTGTGCTACTCTACTCTCATCTATTACTATCTTTCCATCTACTATTTTGTAGAAAGATTTTTTGGTTGTTTGTAGTGTTTCAAGCTTTGGCAATTCATCAGGTTCAACTTTTATATACTTTATCTTGCCTTTCTTCTGTGCTTTTAGAAAAGTATCTTCTTCATTTTTTAGTATATTTATCCTATACATAAGCCCATTGTCATCTACTCTAAATATCATTTTTACTCCTCATTTGCTAGTATTTTTATCTCTTCGTCTGTTAAATCTCTATCAAATAATCTTAGATTTTTAAAATGCCCCCTAAGAAAATTATG
>JAMOSA010000036.1 GCA_027063325.1 Campylobacteraceae bacterium | reverse complement strand
TTCTTGAGATATGCCTGTATGAGAGGTGCTAGATTTTTATATTTGTCAAAGAGCTGTATACGAATAGCACTATTGTTACCTACAATAGCTTTGTCTAACTGCTTTTCAAATCGCACTACACTAAAACCTCTCTGTCCTCTATATGAAATAAGTATATTCCCAGACATGAGCTGTTGAGAATTTAATGTCGTTGTATTTGCAGGACCTAGTTTACTACCATCTGTATAGCTATTAATTACACCATATTGATCTACATTATTTAGAGTAACCTCACCATAATCTGTGCAGTCATCTTTATGTACAGCACTTCTTACCTTAGTAATAAGTGCTATTTTTTGAATATATTTACCTAATGTATATATAGGTAATTCTTCAAATTCTTTTTCTAATGCTGCAATTAGCTCTTCCAATATAATTCCTTAATATGAAATTATACACCATAAAAAAGAATTTTCTTTTTTCCTTGCGCCTTTCCGCTTTACACACTATAATTTAGATACAACTACTTACTAACTACATAGTTTAATTTTGTAGTTAGTAATAATATTGTAAAGGAGTTAACATGACAGTTTTAACAATTCTAGGAGTAGGAATAGCCATTTATGGGATTTTCTTATTTATAGTGCAGATGAATAAATTCACTACCAATATATATAGATATGAGTTCTTTAATAAAAAGAGTTTAATTCTTACAACACTTGGGTACATATGTTTATACTTTGGATACCAGTGGTATATAAAGGCTCTGGGAACAGGTGGTGACATTTTAAATGGGCAGCTTCTATTTATAGTAGGTGTTTTATTTGTTCTATATGTTGTGTGGGAAAATATTATAGCAACTGGATGGATCGTAGGATTAGCGTTTAGCTCTATACAGCTCTTCTTATATATTGGTATATCTGCATTATCTATTATATTAGTTGTTGGGATGATAGCAGGTGCTTTAGCTGCAACACCCTACGGAAGATATGGCTATTGTGATGACGACTGTAATTATTAAAAAGGAGATGAAGAGATGAGTATTGGATTATTAAAAGAGCAACTAGAGTTAAAGAGTTTTATATTGGATGCTAACTTGTACTTAATTGCTAATAGCTTTTATTTTTTGACTGTAGTGCTTAGTTTTTTATATTCTCTAGTGTTTATTTTCTACATAGAAGAGTATATTGATATATCTATATTAGTAAGTGTATCAAGTATGGCATTAGTGATGAGTATGTTCGTATATATTGGGTATAGAGGTATAAAAAAACAGAGACACTATATAAAAGACCTAGATAGCTTTTTAGACGAATATTTAAATGAAAATGGAGAATATGAATTTCAAACTACTGAGTAAAAATATGTCAATTTGTGAAGTATTTGCAAATTGTCATGATTAAATGGTAGAGTAATTTGTAGTACAAAAATCTAGATTAGTTGCAAGGAGTTAGAATGAGTAGAGAAGAGATGAATGAGTTATGGATAGAAAAGCCTTACCTAAGTGAAGAGTACCAAATCTCGATAAGTGTTGAGGATACACTTAAAAAAGTTCTTGCCTGTAAATACGTTAATGGAGAGCTAGATTATAGTAGTTATGGGCGTTTGACTGAAGTAAACAATATTTTAGCAATGGAGATAGAAGGCCACTTTAACATTATATTAGCAGAGTATGGGGTAAAAATTAATAACTCTAGTCCAATTATATATAGAGGATAAAATAGCTATGAAACAAGTGAATACAGTAGATAATAAAAGTATAGAGGAGTTGAGATGTTTGAATATATGAATCCAGGAATTTTACTAGTTGGAACACTGTCTATCATAGGGACTATCTTAGTCATGATATTGACATCAGGGAAAGCTTATCATGATAATAAAGAAGTCAAACCACCATATATGATGATATTCTTACTCGTTATATCTGTAGGAATGATGATTGAAGATGGCCTCTCAAATAAAGAGAAGGTACTTAACAATATAAAGAGCTTTAAAGAGAATAAAACATTACGGTGTAATACTTTAGGTTCTACCTATATTGTCTCTAAAGAGGAGGGCTGGAGTAGACATAAAGATGGCTTTACCAAGAATGACCTCTTTTTTAAACTAGAGTTCTGTGAAGCTGAGGAGGAGTAAATATGTTTGAATATATAGATCAAGAAGTAGTAAAAGCTACACTTATTTTTATAGCAATGTTCTATCTAGTTTTAGCAAGTAGAAGCTCAAAGAGAATGCCTATTGCAAAATACTATCACGTAGTAGCACTCCTAGTACTCTCTGTAATCTTTATAGATGCATATATAAGTGAGAGTAAGAACAGTGAGAATATAAAGAAGTTCACACAAGGTGCAAAACTAGAGTGTCAAATAGATTCTACTCTCTACCGTGTTAGCAAAGGAGATGATTGGGTGCTAGATAAGGCTTACTTTATTAGAGAGTCACTCATGATTCGTGCTGACAAGTGTGAGGAGTTTTAGATGTCAATTGTATCACTGGATCAAAGTTATGGCTGCATTGAATAGAATTACCCTCTATCGTGAAGTTAACCATAAAGAGAGGTACTACAGAGTATCACTTATGTTAAACCTCTTTGGAGAGTATATATTTCAAAGAGTTTATGGAAGTTGTGAGAGTAAAAAACCAACTAGAACTATAGAAGAATACTTTTGTAGTTATATAGAGGCCTGCAGAAATTTAGAGTTAAAACTCAAAGAGAAGTATAAAAAGGGCTACTCTAAAAAAAGAGTAAAGGAGAGAAAACATGGTGACATTTGAGAGAATGCTGTTTGACTATAATGAGTACATGCACCACTCTGGTAGATTAGCAGAGGATGCAAATATAAGTGGTTCTATGCTTTTAATGGGAGTAGTTTTATCGCTCTTCTTGGTTGGAGTATATATCTACTATGTTTATCCTATTCTAGAAAAAAGAGTAATGGATATGAAACTAAAAGATACGACCGTAATATATCTAGCAATAGGCGGAAATCTATCTTTACTAATTTATACCTATCTGGAACATGCCTATGGGTTTCTTCTTGTATTATGCCTTATAGAAGGTGCATTGTATCTTATCTTTACACAAGAGAAGTTAGAAAGAGTCCGAGAATTTATATTGAGATTTTTTTAGAGTGAATATATATAATAAAGAGGAGCTAAAAAATGTTTGAGTATATGAATGATGGAGGATTAGGTGTACTACTGTTTCTTGCAGTAATAATCGCATTTAGTGATTGGAGTGGTAACCTAAATTCATACTAAGAATTTAACGATTCTAAGTTAGAATAAAATGAATAAGGGAAATCATGAGAAACAGTAAATTTAGCAAAGAGTTTAGAGACTCAACAGTGCAATTAGTCC
>JAMOSA010000035.1 GCA_027063325.1 Campylobacteraceae bacterium | reverse complement strand
TTATAATTGGATAAACAGTAAGTACGGATTATCAATTACCTTAGAAATTGCAGAATTTTTAAAGAGTCAAAAAGATATGATACGCAACTATCTACAACCTCTTATAGCAACCATAGAAGAAGAGGGAGAGGGGCGTACTAAAAATCTTGATGGTGTCTTGATTCAAATTGCATTAGAAGAGCTTAGAGAGAGATTTCCAAACAAGTTTGTAGCAGTTAAAAGATCTCGTGACGGTGGAAGATATATTGTAGTACATGAATTTCGCAGGTAGAGTATGAATGATACAATCTCAGCAATAGCCACAACAGAAGGGACTGCTTCAATTGCAATAGTCAGAGTCAGTGGCAAAGATGCACTCAATATTGCATACTCTATTACAAAATCTTCCAATCTTACTCCAAGATATGCACATTTGAAATCTATCTATGACAGTGAAGATGAATTGATAGACAGAGCTATTGTAATATACTTTAAAGCTCCAAACAGCTTTACAGGAGAAGATATAGTAGAGTTTCAATGTCACGGAGGAGTCGTCATAGCAAATGAGATACTACAGGCTACTTTAAAATATGGTGCAAGATTGGCAAATCCAGGAGAGTTTAGCAAAAGAGCTTTTCTAAATGGCAAAATAGATATGAGTGAAGCCCAGGCAATAGCAAAACTAATTGAGACAAAAAGCAGTGATGGTGCAAGAGTACTTGCTAGACAACTAAAAGGTGAATTGAGAGATTTTGTAAACAGTGCCAGAGATAAGATAATAAGAGCTATTGCACACTCTGAAGTTATGATAGATTACGCCCAGGAAGATATTCCACAAAATCTAACAGAAGAGTTAAAAAGCCAACTGATTTCATTACAACAGAGATTTATCTCCATAGTAGAAATCAGTCAAAGGCGAAGAGGTTTGATAGAAGGGTTTGAAGTAGCCATAATAGGCAAACCAAATGTAGGTAAAAGTTCTCTTTTAAATGCTATGCTCAGTTATGATAGAGCAATAGTAAGCAATATAGCAGGAACAACAAGAGATACCATACAAGAGCAGTTAAGGATAGGTTCACATCTTATTCGTATCATAGATACAGCAGGTATCAGGGAAGGAAGAGATGAGATAGAACAAATTGGTATCAAACGCTCTCTTGAAGCAATAAAGAGTGCTGATATAATAATAGCACTATTTGACTCCTCAAGAGAATTTGATTACGAAGATAGCAAAATTATACAATTATTAAATCAGCTTAAAACAAAAGAGATAATAGCAGTACTCAACAAATGCGATTTAAAAATAGAGTTTGAGATAGAATATATAGAGTATTACAATCCCATTAAGCTATCTACAAAAAAAAGTATAGAACCTCTTATTGAGAGAATAAAACTCTTTTTGGATACAATGAGTGATACAAAAGAGCCTATTTTAATATCACAAAGACAGATTGAAGCTGTACAAAGTGCTTCAAATGCTATAAATGAAGCAATAGAGCCTCTTGAGAATGGAGAGTTGGAATTTTTTAGTTATCATCTCAAAGAGGCTATTGAATTTCTATCTACAATTACAGAACCATTTAGAAGTGAAGAGATATTAGATAGTATGTTTGGAGAGTTTTGTTTGGGTAAATAGTTTCCTTTGATTACCTACTAAATATAAACCATATTGTATAATATCAGAATAGTTTAGTATAATCATAAATCGTAGTATATAACTTTGAAGATGATAGAGTTTGGAGAATTTAAATGTTACATAGAGTTTTTAGCACTGTTTTTATTATTATAACAGTCATTTTTTTGGGTGGTTGTGTACATCAAGAGTTGGAATTACCTACAATACCAATAAGCAATAATAGTGCAACACCACCTACAGGAACTGTAGATGTATCTGATTTGAATGTAACACCACAATCAAATGCTACTGTTGTAAACAGTAATACCCAAAACAATGAGATAGTAGCTAGAATACCATTTCCAGAAGAGGAGTACAAACAACTTGCAACCAGTGGCAATGCTACAGTAAAGGGTACTATATATGTAATAGATCCGTATGGAGTAAAAATATACGGAAAACAGACCAGACTATATCTAAATCCCGTTACCACATACTCAAGACAGTGGTATCAGCAGAGTTATCTAGGTGGCAAAAAGATGGATAAAGCAGATCCAAGACTATATAACTATCTCAGATTCACAGCCTCAGACAGTAAGGGTAACTTCGCATTTTATGGTGTTCCACCGGGGAGTTATTATCTAATTGGTGTAGTAAAATGTGGTAAAGAGTGTGGTTTTGATGCAACGCAAAACATCAGAGTTGCAAAACAGATTACAGTAAGTGACGGTGATACTGTAACAGTAGAACTTACAAAAGTAATTCACTAAGGCTTTGGTGTGGTAATAGTATTTGATTGTGAAACAATACCAGATACAGATATGATAAAGAGAGATTTTGATACAAATAGTAAAGATCTATATCAAATGACACAAGAGGCTCTAAGTGATTATGCCGAAAGTAACAATGGTTCTACATTCTTACCACTTCCATATCATAAAGTAGTTGCAATATCAGCTGTCGTTGCAGATGATTATGGTAACTTTATAAAAGTTGGTGACTTTGGAGAAGGCAGTGATAATGAAGCTGATATAATATCACACTTCTTTATAACAATAGAGAGGAGTAATCCAAAACTTGTATCATTTAACGGTAGAGGTTTTGATATGCCTATGTTACTGATTAGGGCAATGAAATATAATCTATCTTTTCCTTCTTGGTTTGAAAGTAACAATAAAGCTCTTAACAAAAGCAAATGGGAGAACTATAGAGTAAGATACAGTGAAAATTTTCATCTTGATTTATATGATACTTTAGGTAACTTTGGAGCTACTAGAACTCTAAAGCTTGATACCATATGTACAATGGCAAATTTACCAGGAAAATATGATATAAGCGGAGACCAAGTAACTGAACTATTTTACAGTAACAAATTAGATAAGATCAAAGAGTATTGCCAATCTGATACCCTAAACACATACTGGCTATGGTTAAAGTATGAATTGCTAAAAGGGAATTTGAACATATCAGACTATGTATTGTATTTAGAGAATATGAGTGAAAGACTACCCAAGGATATGGGATACACTCCATATTTCCAAGAAGCAATCAAGAGTGAGATAGATAGAGTTTCAAGAGGATAAATAAACACGCCCATAAGTTGAAATAAACAAATCAAATCCCTACACCCTCCTGACTTTCTCACTTTTTAAAAACCATTTTTTTAAACCCCTAAAATAGGGAGTTTGAAGAGTGTTATGAGATAAAATCTGGGTGTCCCAAATCTAAAATTGCTATAATTGTGTCATGTT
>JAMOSA010000034.1 GCA_027063325.1 Campylobacteraceae bacterium | reverse complement strand
CAATCAGATATACTCTCTTAGATATGGTACATTGCCAATAGTCAGAGCAACAGGCGGACTTGATGATACAATCATTAATTATAACCCCGAAAACAGTGAAGGTACAGGCTTTAAGTTTGAAATAGCTTCAGCAGAAGCTTTGTATAATACTACAAAGTGGGCGGTTGAGACATGGAGACTTACTCCAAATCTATTTAGAGCTATGCAAATTAGAGCAATGGAGCTTAGATTTGATTGGGACAAATCTGCAAAAGAGTATATAGAGGTCTATAAAAGAGCTATAGAGGATAGAAGAAGTTAATGGTCATCTCAATCTATTGAAAATACAAAAAGGATTCTGTATGAAAATAAAAAACTTTATATTTATATCTATTTTAATTACCACTACGACACTTTGGGCAAGACCCTCTTGGTGTAGATATGCAAATAATTCAACTGAGAGAATGATATGTATGGATCAAGATTTAATATCTCTTGATTATGAGCTTGGCAGATTGTACAAAATTACAAAAAATTCACTCAGAGGTTATGCAAAAAGAAGACTCATAGCAGATGAGAAAAATTGGATTTACAGTAGAAATGAGTGTGGAAGAAATTACAGATGTATATACAATCACTATATATACAGGATTGATGAGTTACGCAAAATTTTAAACTCTATTGGATACTAACTTGATGAAGGATTACTTTGAGTATTTCTTGTTTAAGATTTTGTTAAACTCTACCAGAGTTTTATCAGTAAAAATAGTTTACAGGCTGAGTATTTTTATTACATCTTTTACATACAGCAAAAAACCAAGCAGAGTTGAGAGGGTAAAGAGACATTTAAAGATAGCTTTTAATACCTTTACAGAAGAGGAGATAGATAGATATTATGCACAATTTATAGAGCATATAGGAAGCTTTTATGCTGAACTTATATTAATGGCTACAAACAGATTAGATTTTGATAATGCAGTAGTCAACAAAGAAGAGGCAAAAAAGAAGGTAAGCAGACTCAAAAACAGAGGAGAGAGGGGTTTGATACTGCTGGTATCCCACTATGGAAACTGGGAGTTTTTGGGACACTGGTTGGCAAAAGAGGGATTGTATGGTGCTGTAGTTGCAAGAGAGTTTAAAAACAAAATAATCAATGAAAAATTTATAATTCCATTTCGTACAATGTATGGAAATCGCTCCATAGATAGAAAAGGAGCAATTGTATCTGTAGCAAAAGAGCTAAAAGAGGGAGGCGGTGTAGCACTGCTTATAGATCAAATGATACCACCTCCAAATGGAATAAAGATAAAGTTTTTTGGCAAAGATGCATATACACTAAAGAGTGCCGCACAATTAAAATACAAATTTGATCCTTTGGTTGTGGCAGTATTTGCCCAAAGGGTAGGTATTGGAAAATTCAAAATCATTATAAATGAACCTGTTGAAAATGAGTGTAATAATTTGTCAAAAGATAATTGTATAAAAGAGCTTACCCAAATATATACAAATGAACTTGAAAAACAGATCAAAAAGAGTCCCCCACAGTGGCAATGGAATTATCGTAGATGGAGAGAACCGTAATTTATGGTAAAATTACATCTATTTAGCTCAGATTGCCAAAGGAAAATATGAAAAAGACACTATCTTACTTTTTGCCATATCTTAAAAACTACAAAAAAGAGATAATATTGGCAGTCATTGGAATGGTAGCTGTTGCTCTTAGTTCTGCTGCAAGTGCACATTTGATGAAACCTGTATTGGATGAGATGTTTATAAACAAAGACAAAGAGATGCTAGTACTGATTCCATTTGCAATTATTGCCCTATTTACCATAAAAGCAACAGGAAATTTTGTACAGAGTTATTTTATGGTATATGTTGGTGAGGATATAGTACGAAAACTTAGAGACAGAATGGTTTTTCATCTAATGCATCAGGATATGAATTTTTTGCAAATGATGAGAAACGGAGAGTTGATTAGTAGGGTTACTTCTGATATTACAAGAATTAGAAGTCTAATATCTTCTATTATGCCAAGTCTTTTGACAAATATTATTACTATATTTGCACTAATGATATATGTACTCTATAGAAATGTGCATTTGGCTCTGTATTTTTTTACTATTATACCTATACTTGCAATCCCAATTGTATATCTATCAAAACTAATGAAGAGATACTCTCACCGCTCCCAGGAGAGTAACTCTGATATGACTTCAAGATTAGCAGAAATTTTTAACAATATAGAGATAATTAAAGCTCACTTTGCACACAATTATGAGATAGAGAGATTCAAAAAAGAGAGCCAAAAAGTATTTGATTATCTGATGAAACAGAATAAAATAAGTATGCTCTCAAGTCCTACTGCCGAAGTTATAGGTTCATTTGCTCTTGCTTTGGTGCTTTATATGGGAGCTACTGAAGTAATGGAAGGGAGTATGACAGTAGGAGAGTTTTTTGCTTTTATGGCTGCTCTTGCTATGTTGTATGGACCAATAAAAGCTCTGTCAAGGATTCATACAAAACTCCAAGATGCAGTAGCTGCATTTGAGAGAATAGATTCACTTTTGCAAAGAGATACAAAATTGATAGAGGGGACAAAAGAGGCAAAAGAGATATATGAAGTCATATTTGATGATGTATCACTAAAGTATGAAGATAAATTGGCACTAAGCCATATATCATTAAAAGCTTCAAAAGGAAAAGTATATGCCTTAGTTGGCAACAGTGGAGCAGGTAAAAGCAGTCTGGTATCTTTGATGGTCAGATTTTATGAGCCTACTTCAGGCAGAATTTTGATAGATGGAGTTGATATAAAAGAGTACTCTCTTGCAAGTTTACTGCAAAGAGTATCATTTGTTACACAAAGGGTATTTATATTCAATGATACAATAGCACACAATGTAGCCTATTCGGCAGATTATGACAAAGAAAGAGTAATTAAAGCACTTAAAAAAGCTCATGCATGGGAGTTTGTCAGTAAACTTGAAAATGGTATATATACACATCTTGATGAGTTTGGAGCAAATTTAAGTGGAGGACAAAGACAGCGTATAGCACTTGCAAGAGCTTTATATAAAGATCCCTCTGTTTTGATACTAGATGAAGCTACAAGTGCATTGGATAATCGAAGCGAAGAGGCTATACAACAAGCTCTTGAAGAGATAAAAGGGAATATGATTACATTTATTGTAGCACACAGATTGAGTACCATTGAAAATGCTGATGAGATTTTACTCTTTGACAGTGGCAAAATAGTAGCAAGAGGAGATTACAATACATTGCTAAAGACTTCACTACTCTTTAGAGAATTAGCAAGGGTAGAAGAGGCATAAAACAATACATTTTAGGAGAAAATTTATGAGAATTGGAGTAGTAGGTACA
>JAMOSA010000033.1 GCA_027063325.1 Campylobacteraceae bacterium | reverse complement strand
TTGTGCTAAAAGTACCCTTCAAAGAGTTGGTATGCAAGATTATATAAATAGAAGAATTGGAGCACTATCTGGTGGTCAAAGACAAAGAGTAATGATAGCAAGAGCATTATGTACTCATCCAAAATTGATTATACTTGATGAACCAACCTCAAGTATAGATTTAGATGGACAAAAGCAGATTTATGAATTGCTAAAAAAATTAAGTCAAGATATTACCGTAATAGTAGTAAGTCATGATTTGTCTGTAATTACAGAGTATGCAAAGAGAGTAATATATGTAAATAAGAGTAGCTATATACATGATTTATCTAACAATCCTATATCACTAAATAGACCTGATGGGCATTTTTGTGAAGTAGAACTTATGCAGATGTTGGGAGCAAAAAGATGATAGAAGCACTTGGTTTTGATTTTATGCAAAATGCTATTATTGGTGGTCTGTTGGTAAGTTTTGTAGCTGGAATTATGGGTGCTTTGATAGTAGTAAACAGAATGGTCTTTTTAGCAGGAGGTATAGCACACAGTTCATATGGTGGTATTGGTATGGCAATATACTTTGGATTTTCCATATTTATAGGAGCAATGCTGTTTAGTATAGCTACAGCTATCCTTATAGCACTACTTACACTTAAAAATAGACATAGGGTTGATACATATATAGGTTTGATTTGGGCTGTTGGTATGGCAATAGGAGTTATATTTGTAGATTTGACTCCTGGATATAATGTTGATTTGATGAGTTATCTGTTTGGTTCAATTTTGGCAGTCAGTCAAGATGACATATACATAATGTTTGCTCTACTTATAGTAGTACTGTTTGTAGTAAGTCACTGGTACAGAGAGATACTATCAATATCTTATGACAGTGAGTATGCATCACTTAGAGGTATTAATACAAGTTTGTTTTATATTGTTATATTATCACTGTCTGCTATGAGTGTAGTTGTATCTATCAAAGTAGTTGGACTTATACTTGTAATTGCCATTATGACTATACCTACATTTATAGCAGAACAGATTACCAAATCTCTATATGGTATGATGATGGTATCTGGAGTTTTAGCTTCAATTTTTACTCTACTTGGACTTGCAATAAGTTATAATTATGATTTAACCTCTGGTGCTTGTATTATACTTGTAGCAGTATCATCACTGTTGCTTTTTAGTCTTGCTAAATATATCAAAAATAGATATTTAAATTAAATATAGTATTATAGCAGGTATAAACCTGCTACACTATTATTTGGTGATAGAACCAATAGCTTTGTCTTTAAACTCTTTTAGTTTTTCAATTAACTCTTCAAAGAGTTTTGTACTCTCATTTTTGCCTTTTATCTCTTTTGTTATATTTGATATTGCATCTTGAAGCATCTTGTATGTAGTATCAGATCTGCTGGTATATCCCAATGCTTCAGACTTCTTTAGTGCCATTTTTGCAGCTTGTAGATACTCCATAGCTCTTTTTTTGTCACTTTTTGCTATCTTACTAGCCTCTTGAACGAATTGTTGAGCTTGAATAATACCAATTGGAGTAATTACATCAACTTCTACAAATGTATGAAGTGCATTTGCAATTACAACTTTTGCTTTATCAATTTTATCTTCATGTAGATATTTTGCTGCAAGTTTTAAAGCAGCAGGATATGATGCTAATGGTAGATTTACAGTAATTAAGTCTATCTCATCTTTTAATTTCTCTACTATTACCCTAGCTTCTTGAATATGTCTGCTTCTAAGAAGTGCAGTAGATGTAATTACAGCATTCTCCACATCATATGGAGTTCCTAAAAACTCACTTGCTTCTACTCTTGCAGCAATTGGTATTAAAGCAGGTGCATTAGGTGCACTCATTACAACCTCTAATTTGCCAATAGCTTTTTCCAATGTCTTGATAGCTTTATCTTTTTGATTTTCATTAAGCTCAACTAATACTTGCTGACTCAAAGCTACAGCATCAACTGCTTCTTGTACTACTTTTATACTATTTTTTTGTTTTGTAAGATTTTGTGTAGTATTTACTATTGCTTGATTTGATATACTTTTGTTTGTCTTTGCAATCTCTTGTGCAACTGCTGTAGTACCGACTAACATTAATGCTGTTATAGCAGAGATAAAACCTCTTTTCATATTAAACCTCCATATTTAAATTTATGAAAGTTTAGTATATATGACTAAAGATTTTTGCTACTTAGATTGCAAAATTGAAATTTTTGAACTATTTTTGAGGAGAGGGGGAAGTCTCCTCAAGATAGTTTTTAATATTCGTAGTAGATACCAGAGTTGTTATTTACCCAACTGGCAGTACAGGTACCACATCCATTTGTTGTATCATTACATTTTGTTTTTACTGCTATAGTTATGACACCACTATCTGCATGTAAATCAGAGTTATCAGTATCTACACTACAAAGAGGACTATCAAAGTCTATACTACTAGGAATAATTTTAACATTATCAAGTGGTTCTCCACCAGAGTCATTGATAATTATATGCATAGTTACATTATGAGTTTGACCATCTATCTCTATAAGTTCAGGTGAAGGTGTAGATCTATATCCACTTGTACTTCTAAATTCACCTCTTAGTGCAGTTGCACTTCTTGTATTTTGTGTATAAGAGTTAGCAGCCAAAGCAAATGTATGACCAGAAAAGAGTGGATCATATACTATTTTGAGTTTTACAAGACCATCTTTATCTGTCTCAAAATTTTCATAACCACTATCTGCATATACATGAGCAGTACTAATTTGACCATTTAGTAGTCTTGATTCACTACCAATTACATATTTTAGTTTTTTGCTACTTTCTACTGCATAATACTCCTCTTTTAGTTTCAAAGTATCATTTGATAGTATCTCATCAATTGACCAGTTACCCATATTACCTTTATAGACTCCACCAGTAGATGGCAAAATAATTAAGTGATCACTTGTCATAACTTTATCAAACTTGTTTGGATCTTTTTCATCATTAAATATTGTATCTCCGCTCACTAACCTTAGATGCCCATCAGTCCCATATACTCTATATGGATCTGTCATATTAATAGCTCCAGCTCCAGCTACTAAACTAGGATAGATTCTAAATCCAGCACTTACAGGATTTGAGTATCTATCAACAGCGTGTACTGTATAATAATCTATAAATAATCCATTACTCTTTGCAGTTCCAGAGTAAACTAATGAAATAGCTGCAATTGGACCAGATATGATAGTTATTGGAATCTCTTTTGAGATTGTAATATCCTCTTTGCCATTAAATATAGTAGCATCTATTTTTATAATTGCTATACCAGAGGTTGTTTTTGCTTCTATATTTATGGCTTTTTTACCAGCTTTATCATATGTTAGAGTCTTTTTATCACTGGCATCAGGAAGTAGTATCATATCTG
>JAMOSA010000032.1 GCA_027063325.1 Campylobacteraceae bacterium | reverse complement strand
CTAAATTCCCCTTTGTGGGAAGAAAAAGAGGATTTATGGATTTAAGTATAGGAAATATCTTAAAGCTACACACAAAAGCACAACTCCAAAGAGATGACCTTTATACATTTTTAAAAAATGAACTTCCAAAAATATCTACTGAGGATAGATTAAAATATCTCTCAGCTATACTCAATGACTACTTTGAAGATTACACAAACACTCAAGATGAATTAAGAGATGGCGGTTACATCATCAAAAAATTCTATCCAAAGGGTAGTTTGGGTGAATAGTAAAATTTTAACAAGTACAGATAAAGATAAAACAAAATCTTTTGATTATAGTGTTGTCGAGATTTTTGCAGGTGCAGGTGGTATGGCTTTAGGTTTGGAGTTAGCCGGATTTGAAGCTAAAGCGGTACTTGAAATCGATAAATGGGCTTGTGAAACACTTAGACATAATAGACCAAATTGGAATGTTATAGAAGATGATATTAATAATATAGTAGAAGATGGTATTAAAAGATACTGTAATTGTAAAAATATTGATCTTTTATCTGGTGGTTATCCCTGTCAATCTTTCAGCTACGCCGGTAACAGACTTGGAATTGAAGATACAAGAGGAACTCTTTTTTATAGCTATGCAAAAGTATTGGAAGAGTTAAAGCCAAAAATGTTTTTAGCTGAAAATGTCAAGGGATTAGTTACTCATGATAATGGTAAAACATTGGATACAATGCTAAATGTATTTAAAAACTGTGGATATAAAATATACTATAAAGTATTAAATGCCCTACATTATGGTGTAGCACAAAAAAGAGAAAGAATATTTATAGTTGGAGTAAGAAAAGATATTTACACTGCAATAAATGAAGATTATCAATTTCCACAACCATATAACTATACTTTAACACTAAAAGATATTTTAAAAGATGTACCGAAATCAGAATGTGCAAAATATAACTTGAAAAAGAGAGAAATTTTTAAATATATAAAACCTGGTGGTTGTTGGAGAGATTTACCTCCGGATATAGCTAAAGATTATATGAAAAGTACATACTATATGAGTGGAGGACGCACAGGAATAGCAAGAAGATTATCATGGAATGAACCAGCTTTAACTGTACTCTGTTCTCCATCTCAAAAACAGACTGAGAGGTGCCATCCTGATGAAATTAGACCATTTAGCATCAGAGAGAATGCTAGAATACAATCATTTCCTGATGAATGGGAATTTAAAGGTTCTATTATGCAACAATATAAACAAATAGGTAATGCCGTACCAGTAAATTTGGCAAAAGAGGTAGGTTTATCTATAAAAAGATATTTAGACAAACAAAGAGGATAGAAACAATGTATAATTTATCATTTATCAGTGATAAAAATCTTTATGAGCATACCAAAGATACTATATTAAAGTATAGATTTGATATAAACCTTAAAGAGTTTAATAAAAATATAATAGATCCTATCAAATTTACTTTTGATTATAAAATTTATCATAAAGATATTAAAGAAGCAATTGACTTTGAAGTTATTAGACAATTAGATAAATCAAATGCTAATCATATAGGATATTTCCATCAAAATATATTCAAATATATAAGCAGTGAATGGATAATACCTAAAGAAGGCTTTGATTTGATAAATGAAAAAAAGAAAATATATGTAGAGCTAAAAAACAAACATAATACAATGAACTCCTCTTCAGCTCAAAAAACATATATTGCTATGCAGAATCAAATATTAAAAGGCTCCGATATAACCTGTATGTTAGTAGAGGTTATTGCTAAAAAAAGTCAAAATATACCTTGGAAAATCACCATAAACAAAGAGCAATTCTCTCATGATAATATCAGAAGAGTTTCTATAGATAACTTTTATAAAATTGTAACAGGTCAAGATGACAGCTTTAAAAAGTTAATTGAAGTATTACCAAAAGTAATAGATGATGTTTTAAAACAAGAGAGTCATAATATTATCACAAACAGTGTCTATAATGAATTGAAACATATAGATCCAAATATACTTAAAAGTATATACAAATTGGCTTTTTCTAGTTATATTGGATTTGACAGCTTAAATATTTAGGTGATGAATTTGAAAAAAGTTTTACAACAATATATATCCCTACTCCACAAAGAGGAGTACTTTGAAGCTCATGAACTTTTGGAGCTGGAGTGGCACAGACACAAAAAGCTCAATACTCCATATACTAATACTCTAAAAGGGCTTATAAATGCAGCTATTGCATTTGAGCATATCAAAAGAGACAAACCAAAATCACCAAGAGTTGCCAAACAGGCAATATCTTCATATGATAAAAGATACAATAGTGATGCGATATTCAAAGATGTAAATGTAGTAATTAAGAGCATTAGACAAAATATGTCTATATAGGAGAAGTATGTCAAACGATTATAAATCAAATAATTTCAAAAACTCAACACACGGCTTTTTTTTGGCTATTGCTACAACCATAGCAGAGCCATCTACAATACTGCCACTTATTATCCATCACTTTAGCTCCAGTGTGATACTGGTAGGATTGTTTGCTTCACTCCTAAGAGGTGGTGCTATTATTGTACAACTTATTGCAGCATTTTATGCACAAAGCTACACAAGAGTATTACCATATCTCAAAATTGTATTCTTTTTTAGGTTTTTGGCATGGTTTGCAATAGGGCTTAGTATATTTATCATAGGAGAGAGCAACCCTACTCTTACACTTTGGCTTATTGGTATAGGATTGTTTCTATTCTCATTTTCAGCCGGATTTGGAGGAATATACTTCAAAGAGTTAATGGCAAAACTGTTTACCAAAGATCAGCGTGGACAAACCATGGCAAACAGACAACTCTTCTCTTCTGTTGGAGCTATACTAAGTGGTGGAATAGCTGGAGCTGTGCTAGAGAGTTTTGAACCACCACAAAGCTATGCGATGCTCTTTATGATTAGTGCTGTTATTATGTCTATAGGATTTTTGGTATTTGCCACTATCAAAGAGCCACCAAAGATAAATACAAGAAAAAGGGAAGATAATTTTATACTTTTTTTAAAAAATGCCTCTGTAATATTAAAAGAAGACAAAAGATTACAACTCCAAATTATAGTTTCACTGCTTGGTTACAGCTTTTTATTAGCTATGCCTTTTGTAATACTAAAAGCAAAAGAGACAATAGAGTTGAGTGGCTGGACGGTGGGATTTTTTGTAACTATACAGATGGTAGGCAGTGTCGTTGGAAACTTCTTTTTATGGAAAAGATTCAAGGGTGAATTTATACTTATGCTCGAAGTTGCCTATGGCTTGATGCTATTATCATTCATAATAGCTCTATTTGCATCTAGCCAACTCTTATACTCTGTTATATTTTTTCTTTTTGGTATAGGCTTAGATGGATTTAGAAATGCAGAT
>JAMOSA010000031.1 GCA_027063325.1 Campylobacteraceae bacterium | reverse complement strand
GGCTGATATTACCCAAGATATTATTACCAAAAAGCCAGATGAGTGGTTATGGTTACATCAAAGATGGAAAAATAGATACCCACAAATTTACAGGAGATAGTTTTGTTTGAGTTTTCAATTATATTTTTTATTATTGCAATAGTTACTACACCCTTTAGAAGTCATAAATTATGGATACACATAATCAATACTATATCACTATTTTTGTATCTGTTGATGAGTATTATATACTTTAGTGCAGATTCCTTTACTGGTGTGGGGGTAGATGAGTCTGTAATCTATACACTACAAACTGGTCTTGGTAATGCTGGTTTTGGTGATTATATTTTATTGATTGCTGGAGCAATTTTTGCTTCTGTTGTTATGTTTGCACTTACATATCTATATTACAGATTATACAAAAAATCTATTCCTAAAAAGAGTAAGATAAAACAAAATATCCATACACTATTTATTGTATTGGCACTACTTACACACCCTCTTATATATAATTTATATCAATTATATAGCTACAGAACCATAAAGGCATCTACTGATTTTGATAAATATTATCATATCCCAGTAATTGATATAGATAAAATCAATAAAAAAAATATTGTATATATTTTGGCAGAATCTCTTGAGAGAACATATTTTGATAAAAATATTTTCCCTGGTTTGATTACAGAACTTCGAGATTTTCAAAGCAAGAGTATAGATTTTAGTAATATTGAACAGGTTATTGGAGTAGGGTGGACAATAGGCGGAATTGTAGCTTCAGAGTGTGGAATACCACTCTTTACCCCTTCAATGAATAGTGCCAATAGTATGGGTGGTAGTGATACATTTTTGCAAGGTGCAAAGTGTTTGGGTGATACATTTAAAGATTTGGGATACTTTACAGAGTATATACAGGGAGCCTCTACAAAATTTTCAGGTAAAAACAAATTTTTTGCAACTCATAAATTTAGTGCAGTATATGGCAAAGAGGAGTTGATTCCAAAACTCAAAGATAAAAACTATCTAAATGCTTGGGGATTGTATGATGATTCTACTTTTGAGTTTGCATTAAAAGATTACAATAGATTGAAATCTCAAAATAGACCATTTGCTCTATTTATTATGACATTAGATACTCATCATCCAGATGGACATTTGTCAAAAACTTGTAAAGATTTTGGTATCAAGTACAAAGATGGCAGTAATCCAATATTAAATGCAGTAAAGTGCAGTGACTATTTAATTGCCAATTTGATAAAAAAGATACAAAAGAGTATGGGTAGAGATACAGTTATTGTATTGGCTTCAGATCATTTAGCCAAAAAAAATACAGCAACTCATATATTAAATAGATTAAAAAGAAGAGATTTACTCCTAATATATGATCCAGCAAAAGAGCCAAAAGTTATAGATAAAAGAGCTACAACATTAGATATAGCTCCTACTCTATTATCCCTCATGAATATAAAAACAGATTATGGACTTGGTAGAAATATATTTAGTAAAGATTCACTAATTACAAAATTCAAAGATTACAATAAAAAATTATACTCTTGGAGAGATGATATACTAAAGTTTTGGGAATTTCCAAAATTTAATAATAACTATATGGTAAATATAGATAAAAAAATAGTAGCAGTTGATAATCATAAATATAAATTTCCTTCAATTTTAGAAATTAGTAAAGATAATACTATACTCCCACACTTTGTATTTGATTCAGAATTACCATTGGTAGCAGATTTTATAGATATAGATCCCAAAAACAGATTTATATGGATAGACTCTTGCAGTAAGATAGATTATATTTTTGATACCAACTATTCAGCTAAAAGTCGATACTGTATAGCTCAAGGAACACAAAAAGATGGTATAGATATACTAGTTGTTAAAGATTTTGCAACCTATAATTTTACCAAAAATGGTAAATATAAAATGAAAAATTTAAAAATAAAAGTAGAAAATATTAAAAATTTTAAAAAGAAAAATGTATCATATATATTTTTTGATTCCAAATTACCTCCATACAAAGCAACGCTTTCAGATGGTATAGATTTTACAAAATATAGTTATCCCACTTTTATATATGCTGTTTCTGGTATATCAGGAAGAGAAAAATGGGGTAGATGGTCAGATGCAAACTTGGCGTCTGAGGTTAAATTTGAGTTTAAAGAGAAATTGCCAAAAGATTTTGTTTTGGAGTTGAAAATTCAAGCATACAAAGATAATCTAAACAAAGACTTGATGATAAAAGCTGGAGATGTAACCAAAATAGTAAAAATTACTTCTAACTCTCCAAAATTATATAAGATTAAATTTAATGGAGTAGATAGCAAGAGTATAATAGTAATCCCACCTAACCCAATGCAACCAAGTACTAAAGATAGTAGAAAAATTGCAATTGGATTTGTGGAGTTGAAAGTAGTAGAAACAGGAGAATAGAGATGGTAAAAGGGTTGATAGTTAGTTATCAAACTTCAAGCTAATATAGAAAATTTCTAATTACTAAAACTATCTATAAATTTTTGTACCTTTGGAGCTATTACAGCTTGGCAATAACCTTGGTATGGATTATTTTCATAATAGTTTTGGTGATAATCTTCTGCTATATAGAATGATTTTAGAGGTTCAATAACTGTTACTACCTTTTTGGCTAAACTCTTTTGAGTCTTCTCTTTAACTTTTAAAGCTATCTTACTCTGTACATCATCCATAGTAACAATAATAGAACGATATTGAGAGCCATAATCAGCTCCTTGTCTATTTAGTGTGGTGGGATCATGTATAGCAAAAAATATCTTTACCAAATCTTCATATGTGATAATTGTATCATCATATATTATCTTGACTACTTCTGCATATCCTGTTGTATCTGTACATACCTCTTTGTATGTGGGGTTTTGGGTATGACCATTTGCATAACCACTAATTACATCAATAACTCCATCTACTCTTCTAAAAATAGCATCTAAACACCAAAAACATCCACCACCAAATATTGCCTCTTTATATGCCATATTTTACTCCTTTATATTTTTGACTATACTACCTATTATGATAGCTTTAGCCAAATCTATGTCTGTAATTTTTATGGCTACCTCATCAAAGAGGTTACTATTTGACTCTTTGATATTTACTATAACACCATCTATATCACATAGCAGTTTTGCTTTGGCTACTGCTGTATCTTTGTCTAACTCTACTATTTTGGCTTTGAATATTTTATCTATATTATCCATTGCCCATCTGGCAAATTTTCTATCTCTAAAATCCCACTCAGCTTTGGTTGCTTCTCTTTCTAGCTCACTTACTCTCATAGCCAGAGGTTCTATATTTCTGAGCATATATTCACTCATTTTTTTATCACCATTGATTTGAGATTTGATTAATCTATGCAAAATCAAATCACTATATCTTCT
>JAMOSA010000030.1 GCA_027063325.1 Campylobacteraceae bacterium | reverse complement strand
ATACTCTATCAATTTGGCACAAGAGGGGGTTTTGCCTATATGACTGCAAGGCTCTAAAGTGATATATAGTTTGCATTCACCAAAAAAACCTTTTGGCAAACTTCTCAAAAAGCTATCTACACTCTTGGCATCTTCTATATCTATACCACTTCTTTTTTTGCTGATTGTTTCATAAGCTCTCAAGAGTGCTTTTGGCTCTGCGTGAGTATTACCAGCTTTTGTATGAGCCTCTATGGCTACAATCTCACCTCTATAAAGTACCAACGCACCAACAGAAGGATTTGGATATGTCAGCAGTTGATAATCCCATGCTCTATTTAGAGCCAGTTTCATATAAAATTCATCATCCACTATAATACCCTATACAAAACTTGGTGCATCATTGGCAAACAGTATCAAATCACCACTTTTTGTATTTGTGGTCAAAAACTCTTCCATATCTGCTTTATCAAGTATTACAAGTTTTTCAGGAGATACAAACCTGCGAAAAATCTCTATATTTAAAGTACCCGTAACTGCTACAATATCAAATATCTCTTCAGCCATCTTTGCTATCTCTTCATTGAGACTCTCTTTGGCTTCAACCAAACCAGGAGTAATTACTATCTTTCTGCCACTCCATTGCTTAGAGAGTTCAAATGAAGCTCTCATTCCATCTATATTACCATTGAAACTATCATCAAGTATCACTTTGCCACCGGCATCAATTCTTTGTAATCTATGCTCAATCGGCTCTATCTTGGCAAGAGCTATTCTTATCTCATCTTCACTCAATCCAAACTCTTTGGCTACCAATATGGCAACAGCCAGATTTTGGGCATTGAAAGAACCAAGTATTGGTGCTTGATACTCTATACCATCAAGCTTGAATCTAATTCCGTCAAGTGTAGCTTCAACATCTGTAATATTATCTCCATATATCACTATTTTATTGTTATCTTTTGGATTGATATTTGCACTGCTGTGAATCCATGCTTTTTGTAATCTCTTACTTTGCAGAATTTCAAGTTTTGTATTACGAATATTCTCAAGAGTTTTAAAATACTCAATATGTGCTGGTCCAATTTTGCCAACTACTGCATAGTGTGGCTCTACAAATGTGGTAATTTCTGCTATATCACCCTCTTCTCTTGCACCCATCTCTACTACATATATATCTGTATCTTTTGGCAACTTTGTATTAATATCTAATACTACTCCACCCAATGTATTTACCGAACGGGGTGTGGGATATACACTATATTTTTGGGATAAGAGTGTAGCAATAAAGTTTTTGATAGATGTTTTACCATAACTAGCAGTAACACCTATTATTTTCATATCAGGCATACTCTCAAGCTTTTTTTTGGCTCTTTTTTTATAACTGCCAAACTCTATCTTTACTATTGCTACAGATACAAAGTGTGCCAAAACAATGGGTATAAATATAGTAAAAATCTTAAATACAATACTTAAAAAAAGACCCCAAAACAGGAGTGAAGCAAAAAACAATTTGACTCTTTTTGTAAAAACCAAAGGTTTGTCAACCTTTTTGTACCAGTGATAAAATAGAGGTATATAAAATAGTACAACCCAATGTCCATATCTGTTTGAGGTTATACCCATAACAAAATCATAAGTTACAAAAGGAACCAAAAAGTATATATAGTTCCACCACATTTTTGTATGGTGAAATATTACTCTCTTTGGTTTATAGCTATACCACTGTAGAGTAGTTATAATATAATACCCAAGCAAACAGAGCATTACAAGATATGAGATATACTCCAATATTAACATAATCTCTCTATTCTCCTAAACTTTTTGAAATAATTTGTGATATATCTTTTGCATTTTTCAAGAAAAAGAAGTGATCTCCACTCATAGGATAGAGTGTAGCCTCAGGTATCAAAGATGCTATCTTTTTGCCACTCCAAAGTGGTGTTGCCGTATCATCTTTGCCCCAAAATAGAAGAGCTTTTGATTTTACATTGCAAAAGTTATCTTCAAAATCTTCATCAACTACATTTTTGAATGTCTCATACATATTTTGATCCATATCCTTAGCATCACTACTTATAAACATCTTTCTAATTTTTGCTCCTCCAAATGGTTTAAGTAGCTTAAACAGAGCAATTTTTGTTCTAATTGAAAATGGCTTTGGAACCAAAATACCAGCAGATGAGAGAAGTACAAGAGTATTTGGATTTAACAAAGTAGCAACTTTACCTCCAAATGAGTGTCCTACTACAATATCAGCTCCACCAACCAACTCCAAAAAATTTTTGATGATACCTGCATAATCTGAGGTAGTCAAAACCACACTATTTGGAGTACTTCCAAAACCAGGCATATCTACATATATATGTCTATAGTTTGTCAAATAGTTACCAAAAGCTTGTTGCATTATCTCTTTGTTGCTTCCCCATCCATGCAAAAAAAGAATACTCTTTTTTGCTTTTGGATTTTGGATAGTATAGCTTATTGAAAAAGTTATACCATTATACTCTATATCTTTTTGTGCCATAAACTGTTACTCTCCCTTGATACGCTGAATAGAGTCATATCCATATATATCATTGGAGAATTTGATTGAACCGTCTGCATCTACAAATGCAGTTAGATATACTACATGTACAGGTATATATTTGTAAAAATTGATATATTTCTGTTTTCCTTTTGCCAATAACTTATCCACCTCTTTTGGAGAGTATTTCAAATAACCATGATTTGCTAAATACTTTAGCATATATAGAGGTTTTGAAAGCCTCATACAACCATGACTGAAAGCTCTGTTTTTTCTTTTAAATAGACTCTTTCTTGGTGTATCATGCATATATACAGAGTGAGAGTTTGGAAACATAAACTTGACCCTGCCTAGTGCATTTCTACTTGATGGTTGCTGTATAAGCTTGTATGGAATCGGCTTTTTCTTGTACTCTGGCTTTAGATACTCTTTCCAGTTTATACTGTGTGGATCAACCGGTTTTGAGTTTAAGTCATAGCTTTTGAGTACTACTACATGCTTTCTTTTAAAGTAATTTTTATTTCTAATAATACTTGGGATCTCTTCTGCTCTTGCGATATTATCTGGTACATTCCAAGTAGGATTTAGAGCCAAATACTTCATATCTGCACTAAAAATAGGAGTCTGCCACCTCTTTTTGCCTACAATGATTGGGAATTTCATCTTCATATGACCCTTTTCAAAGAATCTAAGCATAAATTCCGGTACATTGACTATAAAATATGTATCCCACCCCTCATCACTTAGGAGCTTTGTTCTTTCTAAGGATACTCTGAGTTTTTTATAGTTTGATGTACTCATCCCTTTGCCATTGCGGTGAGCCAAATATTTTGTAAGTAACTTGTGAAACTGTGGTGCTTTTGGTATATGAGGCTTTAGAATCTCTTCTATTGTATAACCATCTTTCAATTTGGAATA
>JAMOSA010000029.1 GCA_027063325.1 Campylobacteraceae bacterium | reverse complement strand
CCAACAAATTGGTGCAAAGTATGGATTTGAAGCTGGAGCAATTACAAGTAATGGACTCTTTACACTAGCAGGTAATATGGGTGCAAAATCATTGATGATCTCTCCAAAGATTATGTCATTTTTGCAAACAACAAATGTATATTATGATGATAATGGTAATCCTATAGAAGAGGAAGATAGTGCATTTAAGTTTGCAAATGATATTACAAATCTATTTGCACTTGGAGCCAAAATAGATTTGCTTCAAGAAGATGGAGCTGCGCATGTACTTAGTGAGCCATCAATTCTTTGTACAAACAATCAAGAGTCAGAACTATATGTAGGTGAGACTAGATCAATTTTGACAAGTAGCTCTACAGGAAACAATAAAGATGATATGATTAGAAATAATTACTCCAGAGAAGATATAGGACTTACTCTCAAAGTCAAACCAAGACTCTCAAGTCACAATAAAGTAACACTTAAGATTGATGCAGTGATAGAAGATGTAGTACCAGGAACTGGAGCAAACAATCCAAGACCAACTACAACCAAGAGAAAAGTTACTACAAATGCAATAGTTAGAAATGGTCAAACTGTAATTCTTGGTGGACTTATAAAAAATGTAGCTGGAACAGTCAATAGTAAAGTACCTTTCTTTGGAGATATTCCAATAGTTGGCAGACTATTTAGCGATGAGAGTAAAGTACAAAGAAAGATAAATTTGGTAATTTATATGACTCCATATATAGTCAGAAAGAGTTCTGATTTGGAAAAATTAAGACAATTCCTTTCAGAATTGGAGAGTATTCAAGAGAAGTATAAAAACTTTATTAAAAAGCATCTAAAAAAGGGTGATGTAGGGTATGATAGAGAGCCTGGTTCAAATGTAGATGGTAAAATATTAAGAGGTGATCAAGATAATCCTCCAACTACTCCACAGAGTCAAAATGTACAGCAGAATATGCCACAGCAACTGCAACCAGTACAAAGAGTAAAACCAAATCCTTTAAGCATACTCAATAGTAATCCATAGGAGAGATTATGAATATACCAAAGCTTGAGAGGGTTGATTTAGAACCTTTGTGGGATGATAATATTGATCATCGTTTGGCTATGAAGCACTATCTGCTCTTTAGCTCAACTAGAGGAGAAAGAGCAGCTATTTTGCATCCTGAACATATTGCAAAGGGATTAAATCATCTCTCAAGAATAGATTTTGAGTATGATACTATTTTGCAGATTGATAATGATAGTTTTGAAAGACTCAAAAATAAATTTCTTGAGATTCAAACAGGTAGTGAATTTGAGCAGATGGAAGCTACCTCAGAAGAGCTTTTTGAGGCTGAGTCTGACTTGCTTGAATTTATCCAAAATTCTCAAGATCTTCTATCTGGTGAAGCTTCAGCACCAGTAATTAAGCTTGTTAATTCTCTCTTTTTTCAAGCTATCAAAAAGGGTGCTAGTGATATTCATATAGAGTCTCAAGAGAGAAAGGGTGAAGTTAGATTCCGTATAGATGGAGCATTGAAAAAGCATATAGATTTAGACAAAAAGATTACAGGGCTTGTAATTAACCGTATCAAAGTCATATCAAACCTTGATATTTCAGAAAAGAGAATCCCTCAAGATGGTAGAACTCAGGTATCAATATCAGGTAAAACTCTTGATGTTAGGGTTTCAGTACTTCCTACTTATCATGGGGAGAGAGTAGTTATGCGTATATTGATGCAAAGTGAGCATATACCATCACTTGAAGCATTGGGATTTGATGAAAATATTACAAGTACATTCTATAGACTCCTCAATCACTCTCATGGAATGATATTAGTAACTGGACCAACAGGTTCAGGTAAATCTACAACTTTGCACTCATTTTTGCAATATATTGCATCTCCAGATAAAAATATTATTACCATAGAAGATCCAGTAGAGTATAATGCAGAAAATATCAATCAAATTCAAGTTAATGAAAAGGTAGGTTTGACATTTGCTAGTGGATTGCGTTCTATCCTCAGACAAGATCCTGATGTTGTAATGGTAGGAGAGATTAGAGACCATGAAACAGCACAGATTGCTATCCAAGCAGCTCTTACTGGACACTTGATGCTATCTACACTACATACAAATGATTCTACCTCCTCGCTTACTAGAATGATGGATATGGGAATAGAGAGTTATTTGCTATCTTCAACTCTGCTTGGTGTATTGGCTCAAAGACTTGCCAGAAAATTATGCCCACACTGTAAAAAAGCTACAAAACTGACAGTTAAGCAGTGCAATGGAACAGGGCTTGATCCAAATGGTGTATATTATAAAGCTGTAGGGTGTCCTGAATGTGATTATACCGGATACAAAGGCAGATTGGCTGTTGGTGAACTCTTTGTAATAGATGATTCAGTAAAAGATATGATACACAAAGGTCTAAATGACCATGAAATTAGAGAAAAACTAAAACAAAATGGAATGCAAACAATCTCTTTACAATTGGAAAATATGTTAAAAAGAGGTGAAACAGGATATGAAGAGGCTCTTCGTGTGGGTTTGATGGATGGTTAGATAATGAGATATAACAGATCTGCTTTTACTCTGATAGAGGTCTTAATCTCTGTAGCTCTGCTTGGTATTATTTTGACAGGTCTGTATAAGATGCTAAATCAACAAAGAGATACAAATATAAGACTATTTAACTATCTTCAAAACTCTCTTGAGAGAGATAAAGTAATCAGTGTACTCTACAAAGATATTCTATACAGTGATGGGAATATAACATTAAACAGTGATGAGTTTGATAGAATATGTATAGATTCAACAAGAAACTCTTTGTATGGTTTGGGATTGGCAAAAGTGTGTTGGTTGGTAGAAAAAGATGAGCATAATTTACTCAGAGTAGAGGGCAACAGCTATCAATTACCACTAAACAGTGATACACAAAAGTTTGTCAAAATAGATGAGACACTAAAGCATATAAAACTTTTTGATATATATCGTCAAAAAAAGAGTGGTGATATACTGGTAGTTGCCCAAGTAGATAGCAAAGCACCATATACATTTTTAGTTCAAGGTATCAAACAACCACCAAAACCAAAAAAGAGAAAGAAAAAAGATAACAATGGTACAAAAAGTAATAAAGATAATAAAACTATAAAGCTAAAGAGTAAATCTTTATTTATGTAAAATAACCTGAGTCTCGGATAAGATTATAATATGCAAAAGTAGCTAAATAGCAAAGAACCTTGTTTTAATATTAAAACAGTATTGTAATTTATTGAAATATAATGATAGATATGACACTATCTCCAAAAGAGGGCTATTATAAAAACTGTTAATGATGAGCTTAAGAATATTTATAATCTTGAGCATACCAGACACAGGAGTCCTATCAATGCTATGGTTAATTGGTTAGGTACTTTAATTGCTTATACTTACAGGCAAAAGAAGCCTTCACTCAAGATTAATTCTTTTGAGGGGGGAGG